>JBBRQV010000076.1:0-14354 GCA_038225955.1 Ignavibacteria bacterium
CTGTTTTCAGAACCGTATGCGACCCGCTGAAACCACGCACGTGAAACCACAAATCGTTATGCGCCGAGTAATGCATTGTAAGCAAGTCGTTCGATGCGCTATCCTTCCCTACCCATACTTCCATATCATCGCTGACTTTAAACTTGCGGAATTTATTCGTCTCATCGTCTCTTATTTTTTCTTCTTTCACTGCTAATTTTCTTAAATTTTTATAATCTTCGTTGTTTTTAATTGCTTCTATTTCTTCCTCGATTTTCTTTTTTTGATTTTTAGCATCTGAAAGTTTCTTTTCAATAAGTTCGACTGAACCTTTTTGTTTTTTATACTTCTCAAAATAATTTTTTGCATTTTCCTGGGGAGAAAGAGTTTCTTTCAGTTTAATTGTAATTATTTCTGAATCTGTTTCAGCTTCAAATAATGTGTCCCCTTTTTTAATCTTCCATATATTTTCCATGATTTTATCACCGTACAATTTGTACTTATCCGAGTCAGTTATATTCTTAAGCTGCGTTTTAAAGCTCAGAACATTTTTTTCTGCGTGCTTTAATTTTTTACTAAGTCCGCCAAGGATTTCCTGTTTTGCGTCATTAAAGTTTTTTTCTTTGTTTCTGTATTTTATCCATCCTTCAAGTAGAGCATTTATATTATCGTATTTTAATTTATCGTACTCAGGTTTAACCAATTCAAAAAAGGATGCAAAGATTTTCTCTCCCGATTTATACAGCAAATATTCAGGAGAAGAATAAATCTCCTTCAGTTTATCTATGTCCTGCATATTTTCCAAAGCTTCTTTACCGTATTTACTCAGTTCTCTTTTCAATACATCTGTATCTTCACGTTTATCTTCGAATACAGTTGTAATTTCTTCGCCGGTGTAATCTTTACTGTTCTTATAAGAATTTTGAATATGCCCGTTTTCTATATAAAAACAGTTTTGTTTATGATTTACAAAATTAAAAAGAAGGCAGGTGTTATCATCAAAAAAAACACTTATCAGTCTGTCGTTATTTACTAAACTGACTAATGAAATTTTCTTTCCGGAGCATTCAGTCATTACTTCAGCAATATTTTTTGACGGGAGGTGAAAGCTATCTCTCTTTACAATATAAGTAAAATCATTTTCGATGCTGAACTCGAGAGTAATTTCTCTTTCATTTAGAGAAGCGCTTACATGCAGCTTATTTTTTTCAAATGAATTTATGCTTTCAATTGTAAATCCTTTTAGCTCAGTGTTTAAATACTCTGCCTGTTTTTCGAGAATAAAATAATTATTTATTCGTGTTATCATTTGTGTAATTTTGTATAATACCTTAAAAATATCAATTCAAAAACTTTTTTGGATTGAATAATTTAAAAATGCCATTTAACTTACATTACATATTAATTTATTAAAATTATGAAAAAACTAATTGTTTTCTTTATCTTTATCTTTATATGTAATGTAGTAAAAAGTCAGAATATTTACGAAAAGTATACTCAAAACGACACTTTACGAGGACAAAAATTATGGGTTGGAGTTAATAACCTAAGTTACAATCGTACTGTTAGCCAGTATTCGTCACTTGAAATTAATTTGAATGCTTCTTATACAAAATGGAAGTTTACTCCAAAGAATCTATACTATTTTCAAGTACAAGCTTCTGACAGATATAATAAGATTTCCTCTGATGATAATTTTCCTAATGGAAGAAGAAATTTTTTTTTCGGAACAATATACGGAGGGTATTCACATTATTTACAGCCAAAAGAATTTTATGGAAACATTTCAACTAAGTTAGAATATTATAATGACAACGGTGATTTTGGTGATAATAATATGTCAGGCAAAGGGTTTTTGTTCGGCGCACTTGGCTATGGAAGGATAAACAATGCGCAGGGACTTGAAGCAGCAGAATATTTTTCTGAAGCATTATTAAGAACCAAAGTTATTAATAGACCTCTCGATAAAAGTACTTTACTCTCGATAGATAAAATAATTTATGCATACAAAAATGGAAATTATGGAAGTGACTATAAAGATGATGCTGAAATTTACCTGATGAAAGATATCGAGAAAGTGCTTTTGGAGCATAATGCAATATCTGAAAAACTTGATGCAGAAAGCACTATGAGATTATTTACAATATTTTCAAACCGCAGTCAGAAATATAATTTCTATCCCAGATATGTTGGCTTTCAAACACAGGCTGAAATTCAATATAATTTATTCAGTGAAATTAAACCAAAGGAACATTTTGCAAAAATTTCTGCAGCTTATGGATTGCCAATATCAAATAACACTAATTTCTTACTCAATGGGTTTTATGCCAGAGTACTTAACGACGATGCGGGCAACTATCTTCAAAGCTTTCCACAATACAATTTACTGCCATATGGGGAAGCGGATATAAGCAATTTCAATTTTACAAATAATGATTTCGAACACGGAAATTATTATAACTCGGTAATTGCTGCGAACAAGTCCATAGTAGGAGTCAATGCCTATTTGACACATACAATTAACAGTACGGCAGGAATTTTTGGTACAGTTAGTTATAATTATTATCCGAAAAACTCTGATATAATTAATTCTGAAGCAAATTTTCTATTCACTTGTTCAGCCGGATTGACGTATAATATTTATTCAAGACTTTTTGCTAACTTTTATGTAAGCTATTATAAAAATGAAACGGTATACTCCCAGGAAAGTTATGTGGCAGGGGTAAATTTAAACTATACAATTTTCTAATGCTATTTTGCAACTATGCCTCTGCGAAATAATTTAAACTGTAACCATTATAATTATATTGCAGATAATAATTAGTCTTAAAGTGAAATATTCATTGACAATTTGAGCTATTGTGAGTAATTTTACTCAATCAAAATAATTCATCTTCTCATATGAAAAACATCTACTATTTTGCTGTACTGGCTTTGGTCGTTTTTGTAATTGCAAAAGAGATTTTAGCTTAATCTCGCAATAGGGGTCACAAGTCTACAATACATCTAATTAAAATTATAAATAAAAAGGGAGCAGCCAACTGCTCCCTTTTTTATTCTCTAGTTCTGATTCCTGAACACAGATAATTATGGTTCTGAACACAGATAACAATGATTTTTATGATATCACAGATACATAATCCATTTTATAAGAATTACTTTATTTATTTTATTTCAAATCATCTGTGCAATCATATGCATCATAAAAATCTGTGTTAGAAAATTATCATACCAGTAGTGCATAAAAAAACCCTGATTCGATTTCTCAAATCAGGGTTTTGAATATTATTTATTTGGTACTAAGCTGCTAAGTTAGTAACGCATCTTTATTAAGCGTCATTCTACTCTTAAGATGCTTACGCATCTTTGAGCGCTTCGGCACCGCCGACAATTTCAAGAATTTCTGTTGTAATTGCTGCTTGTCTTGCCTGGTTGTACGATAGCTCAAGAATTTTTAATAAGTCCGATGCGTTTCTTGTTGCTGTTTCCATCGCTGTCATTCTCGCTGCCTGCTCGGCTGCATTAGACTCAAGCAATGTTTTCCAAAGCTGTACATTCAACTGTTTCGGAATTAATGTATTCACAATTGCTTCAGCAGAAGGCTCGTATATAAAATCTGCCTTCATTGCTTTTTTCTCATCAGTCTTATTTTCTACTGCTGTAAACGGAAGAAATTTTACAGTTCTTGGAATTTGTTTTGCAACGTTTACAAATTCGTTATAAATTATTTCAACTTCATCAACTTCTTTGCTGATATATCTTCTAACAATATCCTGGACTATATCGTTCGAAACTTCAATTGAAAGAGTCTGGAATATATTCGGATTGTTTCCAATCACGTCAAGATTTGATTTCTTGAATGAATCATTCGACTTTCTTCCGACTGTTATTACTTTTGTATTTACTCCTGAACCTATGTGATTGTAAGCGTACTTTAACAAGTTTGTATTGAACGAACCTGCAAGTCCCCTATCGGATGTAACAACTACTACAAGCTTATTCTTTACTTCTCTTTTTTCGAGGAGTACGTTTAAGTTTGTATCAACCGATGGAAGAAGTCCTTTTAAAAGCTCATCAATTTTCTGCGCATAAGGTCTTGCCTGCATAATTCTTTCCTGAGCTCTGCGAAGTTTCGCAGCAGCTACCATCTTCATAGCCTTCGTGATCTTCTGAGTGCTTTTTACACCGCCGATTCTGGTTTTTATTTCTTTAAGTGTTGCCAATCTTCTTTTCTAAATTCTAAAATTTATAAAATTATTTAACGGTAGACATGAATCTTTCCGTAAATTCTTTTAAGAATTTATTTAATCTTTCTGTTACACTGTCAGACAATTCTTTCTTCTCTCTGATATCAACTAAGATATCATTGTGAAGGCTTTCGCATTGCTCAACAGCTTCTTTTTCATATCTTGCAAGTTCCTTTACAGGAACTTCATCTAAGTAACCTCTTGATGCAGCGTAGATAATTAAAATCTGCTTTTCAACAGGGATAGGTGTGTACTGTTTTTGCTTTAAGATTTCTACAAGTCTCTCACCTCTTCTTAACTGCTGAAGTGTAGATTTATCAAGATCAGAACCGAACTTAGCAAATGCTTCAAGCTCTCTGTACTGAGCTAAGTCAAGACGCAAAGTACCTGCAATCTTTTTCATAGCTTTAATCTGAGCGTTACCGCCAACCCGTGATACAGAGATACCTACGTTAATAGCAGGTCTTATACCGGCGTTGAAAAGGTTTGGCTCAAGATATATCTGTCCGTCTGTAATAGAAATTACGTTTGTAGGAATGTAAGCTGATACGTCACCTGCCTGTGTTTCAATGATAGGTAATGCAGTTAAACTACCGCCGCCCAAATCAGCTGAAAGCTTTGATGCTCTTTCAAGTAATCTTGAGTGAAGATAGAATACGTCTCCAGGATAAGCTTCACGTCCCGGAGGTCTTCTTAAAAGAAGTGATACTTCTCTGTAAGATGCAGCTTGTTTTGTTAAGTCATCATATACTACCAATGCATGTCTGCCGCTATCTCTGAAATACTCGCCAAGTGTTGCGCCTGAGTAAGGAGCAATGAACTGTAACGGAGCAGGATCAGATGCTGTTGCAGAAATGATTGTTGTGAATTCCATCGCGCCGGCTTCTGTTAATGTCTTCAGCACTGATGCTACAGTCGAACCTTTTTGTCCGATAGCAACATAGATACAAAATACGTCTTTCCCTTTTTGATTGATAATAGCATCGATAGCCACAGCAGTTTTACCTGTCTGTCTGTCACCGATGATAAGCTCTCTTTGTCCTCTGCCGATTGGAATCATCGCGTCAACAGCTTTAACACCCGTTTGTAACGGTTCTGTTACAGGCTGTCTTTGCATAACGCCAAGCGCTTTTCTTTCAAGAGGTAAAAATTTATCAGTCTTAACTTCACCTTTACCATCGATTGGCTGGCCAAGCGGATTAATTACTCTGCCTAACATAGCTTCACCGACAGGCATAGATGCAACTCTTCCTGTTCTCTTTACAGTGTCACCTTCTTTTACAAGAGATGAGTCACCGAATAAAATACAACCAACGTTATCTTCTTCCAAGTTTAATGCCATACCGAAAACACCGTTAGGGAACTCAATCAGCTCACTTGCCATACATTTCGAAAGTCCGTAAACTCTCGCAACACCGTCACCAACAAATAATACGGTACCTACATCGTAGGATTCCATTTCATTTTCAAAGCCGGCAAGCTGTTTCCTTAGTATCGCAGAAACTTCATCTGATTTTACCTGTGCCATATATTAAAATTTAAATTTTAAATTAAAAATTAGTTTAACTCTGCATCACCGCTCTTGTAAAGTTTTTTTAACTTTTCAAGCTGTGACTTAATGCTTGCATCAAGGATTGTATCTTTATAACTGATTTGAAATCCGCCGATGATGTCTTTATCAACTTCAAATGTCGGATTGCTTTTCAGATTAATCAAAGTATCAATCTTCTTCTGCATCGCTTCTTTTTCTTTTGCGTCAAGTTCAACTGCTGTTTTAATCTTCACATTCATTATGCCAAGGCGTTCGTTTCTTAATGACAGGTAATCTTCGTAAATGAATTTCAAAAGACTATCTCTTTTTCTCTCGATAAGAAGGTCAATAAATCTCATTGATAACTCAGAGATAGAATCTCCCAGAATCATCTTTGCAATTTTTTTCTTCTTAAGCTTGTTTATAAGCGGACTGTTGAAGAACAATGTAAGCTCGCGTGACTCGTTAAGCATGCCGATAATAAAATCCGCGTCTTTCTTAACTTCGTCCAGCTTCTTTGTCTCTTCGGCAAGGCCGTATAAAGCGAGAGTATATCTTCTTAAAATCTTGTAATGCATCAAATATAATTTAGATTCTTTTCAAAACAAAAACATCAAATTAAAATCTTACTTCAATTAATTCTTTGAAGGAATCTGATTTAAAAAATCGTTGACGATTTTCTTTTGTTTCGCGTCGTCAAGATTTTCTTTTATCAGTTTCTCTGCCGTCTTAATTGCAAGGTCTGCGACTTCGTTTCTCAATTCAGCAATAGCAGTTTCCTTCTCTGTCTGAATATCGCGTTTGGATTGCTCCAGTATCTGCTTAGCCTGGTCATTTGCTTTCTGAACAATTTCATCTTTTACTTTGCCGGCAGCTTCCCGTGCTTCGTTGAGAACTTTCATTGACTGGGCATTTGCCTCAGACATTGCTTTTTTGTTCTCAGCTATCATCTGTTCAGCTTCGTTTTTTAATCTTTCGGCGCTTTCAATTGCATCCTTAATTGACTGCTCGCGTGTATGCAAAGCGGTTAATAAAGGCTTCCATGCAACCTTCTTCAAAAGGAATAAGGTAAGGACAAAGATAATTATTGTCCAGATGATAAGACCCGGATTAACATCTAACAATCCTGCTTTATGCTCGCCGCCCTCAGGGCTGAAAAGCAATACAACAGACCAGTTATATAATAAAGTTAAATAGTGCATGCTCGATTAAAATATTAATTACCGGACTTTAAAAAATAAAAACCGGTAAAACTTAAAATAAACATCTTGGACTCGTGTTTCTTAAAGCCGAAATCTTCAGATATAAAATCTTACGATTTTGTTGCTAAAAGAATGCAGATAACAAGACCGAAAAGCGCAACACCTTCTACAAGAGCTGCAGCGATAATCATTGATGTTCTGATATCACCAACTGCTTCAGGCTGTCTGCCGATTGCTTCTAATGCTGAACCTGCAAGTCTACCAATACCTAAACCGGCACCGATAACAACTAAACCTGCACCTAATCCTGCTGCTAAATAAGCGTAATCCATTTGTTTTATCTCCTTTTGTTTTTTTAATTATTTTTTATAAAAAAGTTTATTGTCGTTATTCGTTGTCCGTAATTTGTTATTCGTTTTATTTCAATCACACTGACCGAATATCGAACAACCATTAACGAACCACGACCAAAAATTAGTGGTCCTGATGCATTGCCATATTAATGAACAACACAGATAGCATAGTAAAAATATAAGCCTGCAATAACGCAACGAAAATCTCTAAGCAATAAATGAACATCGCAAAAGGCACTGCAATAACTGCCCCTGCCCATTTCAAAATAAATACTAAACCTATTAATGATAAAATAATAATTGTTCCTGCAGTAATGTTTGCAAACAACCTGATTAAGAGTGAGAACGGTTTCGTAAACAATCCAATGAACTCAACAACAATCATAATCGGCATAACGAAAATCGGAATTCCCGGAGGAACAAGTCCCTTCATGTATCCAAAGAAGCCGTTCTTCTTTACCCCCATTACCTGAGTAACTGCAAAAGTAACTAATGCAAGACCGCCGGTAACGTTTACGTTCTTAGTCGGCTGAGCCATAAACGGGAACATACCAATGAAGTTCGCAAACAGGATGAAAAAGAAAATTGTTAGGAAGAAGGGAAGGAGTTTCAATCCGTCTTTTCCCATATTCGCAACGACAATGTCATCGCGTACAAAAACTATAAGTGATTCAATTAAGTTGCCAATGCCTTTAGGAACTTTGTTCTTTGCATTTTTAGATGCAGCAAATCCGAGTACAATTACAAGGAGAAGTGATGAAAGAATCATCATGAACAAACTTTTTGTAACAGAGAAATCTATTGTTACAGGCCCTAAATGTACAGGCGGGAATTTCGGTAAGTGAAGCTTACCAAGGAAATAAAAATCTACGTAATCGTGGTCAACAACTTTGCTGATAATATCCAGCTTAGAATTATCTTCTTCGTGCTCGTGAGCCGTGCTTTCTGTGTGATTCGGTACGGATTCAGTTTTAGGCTTTTCACCTTCAGTATGTGTTTTCTCCTGCGAGAAAACCGAAGCGGAATTTATAACTAAGAAACCGAGAACAAGTAATACTAATTTTTTCAATTCTAAACTTTTTAGATTTCTAAACTTTACTTTCCGATTTTTCCTTGAAGCTTTTTGAAATAAATATTAGCTCAAGTACCAGAAATACGATATAAAACACAAAAAAACTAAGAACAAATACTAATCTATCAAATTTAAAAAACTGAAGACATACAAATATCAAACCTACATTCACGAAAAGCCTCAGTACCATTGAGCCGAGTACTTTATTAATAAACTTTTGTGGAATCAGTCCGCTGTTTCGTACTAAAATCAGCGCGCCTGAGTAAACATTCACAAAGTTAAGTATAAAGGCCGTGAAAATTGCCCCTCTCCATTCGTTTTTCCCGGAGAAGATTATATATAAAAGAGCTATTGTTAAGAGTACTACGCTTACTATTACTAAATTTGCTATAAATTTTTTAAAACTTTTATCCATTGGTCCTGCTGTTTCTTCTTCCATCTTTGCTATTTACCCTATCTATGCTATTTATTTTTTACCATACTTAGCTTTTCTGTTCGCATCGTCTTCCTTCGTAAGCTTTTGTATAGTCATAAAGAAATTATAGAAACCTCCGAAGAAGCCAAGCATCGTCATTCCCAGCATTAACCAGGGGCTTGTACCAAGCCAGTCATCAAGCTTCATTCCAATCCATAAAAAAACGAGTATCACCACCGCCAGCGTAATTCCCAGTCCCGAGTACTGCACATACCGCGAATCAGTTTTGATTATCGGCGAGCTTAAAAAATTCTTCAAACCACCCTTCGGATTATTACTTTCCGGGCTGTTTTTAGAGTTTTCTGTGCTGTTGTTTACCTCTTTGGATGGGATGTCTTCATTCATTTAATCCGCATTTTAACGATACAAATAAAAGACAAAAGCAAAGATACGGATTTTAGAAAATTTAATCAATTTAATAATGCAGGGATTTTTGTCCCAATTATAAATTTAACACAAAAGCACAAAATCGACACGAATGAAACAAAAGATAAAATAAACAAAAAAAACGACCATTAAAAATTTGCGTTAAGAAAATTGACGAGCAAATCGAAAAGGCGGAAAAACTGTCTGAGCGAAGCGAGTTTTTTTTCGCCCGATTTGAGTGGAAAATTTTTAGCAAATTTTTACAGGGTCATGATTTTTTTGGTTCTTTTTGTATCAAGACAAAAAGAACAATCCCGCTAAAAGCGGGATAATATACTCGAATATTAACAATAGATATTAGTACCAACTTATAAAATTTTTATGTAATTTTGTTAAAATAAATCATTATGAGGGCAAAATTATTTTTATTTCTGATTTTCTCCTCCCTCACTTCCCTCTCCTATTCTCAAAAATTAACACAAGAAGATTTTCAGGGGCTTTGGTACAGAATAAATGAATACGGTAAAAACTTTGATTCACTATACAATCTGCAATACCAGAAAATTATTTCTGCAAATTCTTACAGAGATACAATAGAAAAAATTGATATCCCTAAAAAAAGTCTCGATTCAGTAAATCGTGTTCCAAATAATCTTTTAGACGAGATCTCAGTTCTAACTGGCGGCTTTAGGGCGCAGTATAGTTGTCAAGAGCCATTAGATGTTTTTGAAATAAATAATAATTCAGCAAAATTTTACACAAATGTTTTTTATTCCGATGTTTTTTATTCTGATGAAGAAAGATATGAATTACAGGAAACTTATGGTTACAGATTTCTATTTGCAAATGAAGGAGAAATATTTGAAACTAATTACACAATAAAAGATGATACACTTTTCTTAAAGAGAAAAGAGTTTAACTCTATAGCACAAAATGAGATTCTCTATTGCAAAAATGATACTTTGGTTTTAAGGAATTCTAGGCAAAATTATTACAATGTTTTTGTTAAAAAGAAAATTGAAAAAAATATAAGATATAAAATCCTTGAAATTATCTCTTATCGTTCTGTATGCCTAGGAACATGCCCTGAATACACAACCGATATAAATGCGAATGGGAGAATAAATTATGTCTATACAAATTCTCCTATGGAGTCAAAAAAATTAGCCGAAATAAAGGATGGAGAGTATTTTGGTAAAATTAACAAAAAAGATATGAATGAACTTTTCTATATTCTAAGTTTTTTTGACGTTACAAAAAGTGAAAAAAGTTTTTGTATTGGCATGACAGATACTGATTTTCGTTCAATTACTTTTACATTAGATAATGGAAAAGTAATTAAAATAAGAGATTTTCATTACAGCGGTCCTCCATTTTTAAGAGTTGTTGATGAAATGATTTATAATTTTATGAAGAAAGTAGCATCAAAAAAATAATCCCTTATTCCTATTAATAGGCAGCATTTTCTTTCAACACAAATCCATTCTTATTATATTAAGGGAGCTATTATGATAGAGTTCAACTTTACATAATAACCCGACCAAAACCCGACTTTATTCAATTTACAATTAGTAATTAACAGAATTTGGTTTTGTGGAATTTTGAACTTTTTGTGCTTTCGTGGTGAAAGTAAAAGCTTGCTATCAGAAAAATCCGACTATTTTCCGACTATTTTCATTTAATTTTAAGCAAAAATCAAAGAATGCGACAATAATGCAACTTTTTCAACCAGTGGAATAACGAGCAGCTAAATAGTCAGAGATAAAATGTGACAAAAGTGTTACTTTTTTCAAAAAGCAAAATAACGACTAATTAGTGAAAAATAAAATGCGACAATTATGCGACTTTTTTAAATTCTAAATCTGAAATTATTACTTTAACAAAAGCATCTTCTTTGTATCCTGAAATTCACCTGCCTGTAACCTGTAAACGTAAGTTCCTGAAGGCAGATTGCTTCCGTCGAAATCAAATGAATATGTTCCTGCGCTTTGCTTTTGGTTTACTAATTCTTTCATCAATCTTCCGTTCAAATCATAAACACTAAGCATAACATGATTTGCGGTTTGTAACTGGTAATTAATTTTTGTGGAAGGATTGAAAGGATTTGGATAATTTTGGGATAAAGAAAATTTATCGGGAATTTGATTAGATAAAGTAGTTATACCAACAGGATTTCCGCAGACAATATCATCCAGCTGAACAAAATATCCATTTATAGAACAATTCATATTATATCTAAAACCAATTCTTATATTTTGACCTGCAAACTGAGAAATACTAAAAGCATATCTGGCATATTTACCGTAGGTTGAACCTATGTTCCAAAAAATTTTCCCGAGCTTGTAACTGAAATGATCAGGCAGCGAATCTGAAGTGCTTACCCATACCTGAAGCGAATCAGAGTAAATAAAATTTCCTCCTGTTGCAAAAAATCTTAACGAATCTCCGCCTGAACAAATAAAGTTTTTTGTAACCAACCATGCATCAGATATTCCGGGAGTTCCTCCACTTGAATCCTGCCCGGCAAAATACATAACTCCTATTGACCGTTTACCTGACTTACTTTTTGTTACATCACTCGGTCTTAAGCCGACTAACGATAGACCACTATCTCTTACTGTCCAGTTTGCCGTTGAGCTTATACTATAAACGCTTTTATTCCATCTGGACCATCCTGACGGCAAAGAGCCGGGCGAAGTACTTTCAAAATTCTGTGAGAGTTTTATCTGTGAAAAAACACATTGTGATAAAACCAACATTAGAATACCAATAAAAAATATTCTCATTAAAATCGAAATTTTATTTTATCAAAAGCATAGTTTTTACCTCCGTAAAATCTCCTGCAGAAAGTTTGTAAATATAAATTCCCGAGGAAAATGCTGTTGCATCAAACTTAGCCGTATGTATTCCTGAGTTCATATTTTCATTTACTAAAGTTGCAATCTCCTGACCAAGTAAATTATATACCTTTAATGAAACTTCTGATTTCGCAGGTAAGTTAAATCTTATAATTGTTGCAGGATTAAAAGGATTAGGATAATTCTGCAATAAAAAAACTTTATCCAATTCATTATTTTGTCTTTCAGGTCTGTGTAAAATTCCTGCCCCGTCAATGTGAGATGCATATAAATCCATTCCGTTTGTTCCAATATTTCTCGTATCTTCCCAAGCAATATTTCCACCTCCAAATCCACCGTCACCGCAGATAGCAACATTAAATCTGTCTCCGTTACTTACAGGGATGCCATTTGGAAAACCATTCGTATAAGGCGGAAGAACGGACGGTGTCCATAAAGCGCTTCCATATCTATTTATTCTTTGGGCATATATTCCGGGATAATGATTTGTGAATCTATATCCGGGCCAGGTTATTATTACTCCTCCGACAACATCATTTGCAACCATTCTTGGATTATTTCTGGCGTCAGTAATTTTTGAAGCATCAACTGAGTGGGCAACTTTTACGCCATCAGGGTCCCAAAGAAAATGTCCTTCGAAACTAATATCCTGAGCATAAATGCTTATTGCGACTCCTGTATCTGCAGGAGTAAAAGCGCTTCCAAGCCATCTGTAATCTACCCATGAAATAATTGCACCTTCCCATCCATCTGCAATCATTTGCGGCTTCGTCTGAGAGTTGCAGAAATTTGCTACCGTAATTCCAAAATCTCCAAATTGAAGCTGCCCCGTTGAATTTACTCTTTGGGCATAAACATCGTCACCTCCACATGGACTTGTCGGACCTGAATTTTTAGTCCAGCAGATAAAAGCTCCTCCATCTTCATCGTGACATAACATACCAATAGTATTATCAAAAATTCTTAAGTGAGCTATATCTATGCCATTGGAATCTGTAGCGGCACCGGATACCCATTTCCGATCTCCAAAAGAATTTATTTTTTGAATACCAATATTGGCAGGACCAGAGTTAAACCATGTTTGGTAGGTGAATATTGCCCCATTTGCTCCGTCTGTACAAGCGTCATGAAAGCCTACTTGCTGTGTGGCACTAATATTTCCGGTGAAGACTATTCTATCGAATCCTAAATTTCCATAAGCATCTACATATTGAGCTCTTACATAGTAAAGGTCAGAGTTAATTAAAATAATTCCGCTGCCAGATTGTACTATTTTAAAGAGGGGTCCGTAACTATAAAAATATGTATTAGTCCTGGTGAGAACTCCATTTATATTCCACATTATAGCTCCATCACTTCTAACCCTTTGGGAAAAGATTTTATTTACAGAACTTGTTCTATCGTCTGACCACGATACGAAAATACCGCCCGCTCCGTCTGAGCAGACTGAATGCCTTGTTTGATTACTTGGGTAATTACAAATTGCCTTCCCATTTCCTGAACTCCATTTTACGATACCATTTCTATCTATCCTTTCTCCATAAATACGTGTTGTGCCGGCCAAGTTTCTTTCATCTTCCCAGGTAATTATAACTCCCCCGCTTCCGTCTGATGTAACCTGCGGATTGATTTGATTAGCCGGTAATGATGCTACTACGTTATTAATGTTTGGGTCAGTTGACCACTGGGAATAGGTTGAGGATGTATATCCTAAAGATAAGATAAACGCGAAAAAAAGTATTATTTTCTTCATATTTGTTTTGTTGAATTAAAATTTTTTGTTTCCCCTTAAAATTTAAATCAAACAATTATGAATAATACTACAAATAAATTATACAAATTGATTTTAAATGTCAATAAGAAGTAATAAATGTGTTTCTGCAATTTAATAACTGTTTCATAAGAAAATATAGTACTTAGCAGAAGGGCTTCTAGAAATTCCTCACTACAAGTTTAATATTTTATTATCGTATTCCAGTTCCTTGTCGTAGCCGGAATTTTATGCTCCTTCTCTATAAATAAATTCGCGCCGCCGCCCGAGCCGACTACATCCGGTCGCGCAACGCAGAAGAAATTGTTTTCATGTACTGCTATTATTTCAACAGCGTATTTTTCTGAAGTGAACGGTACTTTTATTTTTGCGAATTCTTTATCTTTTGTGAAGAGTACATAAAACTTCGGCTTCTCAATTTTTATTTTTTTGAAAGGATTAAGCTCGACAATTTTTTCAAGCTCATCTCTAGTTCGGATAAAAACCACTACATCAAATCC
>JBBRQV010000077.1:0-14129 GCA_038225955.1 Ignavibacteria bacterium
AATAACTTCATACTCCTTTACAACTCCACCGTGAGTATTAATTTCCGCCAGACCGTCAATTCCAATCAGTTGTCTTTTAAGAACATAATCTTCAATGGTTCTGAGTTCAGCAATGCTATACTTTGAACTGCTGAGTGTATATTGATAAATCTCCCCCAATCCCGTAGTGAGAGGAGCCATTTCGGGCTTTCCTAATTCAGGTGGTATTTCTCCGGATATTTCCTGTAACTTTTGAAAAATTAAATTGCGCGCGAAGTAAATATCGACAGCATCATTGAACACTACCGTTACTACTGATATTCCGGGGAAAGATACTGAACGAAGCTCAGTAACATTTGGAAGACTTGTCATTGCAACTTCCACAGGGAATGAAATTAGTTTCTCTATTTCTGATGATGCAAGGGCAGGAGACGAGGTAATTATCTGGACCTGATTATTCGTAATATCAGGCATTGCATCAATTGGTAAGTGATAAAAAGAATATATCCCTCCTATTATAGTGCAGATAACAAATAAGGAAACAATAAATTTATTATTTATGGAAAATTTTATTATTCTATCAAACATTATTCTTCCGATTTAATCATAGCGGATTTCAAATAGAAAACACCATCAGTTACAATTTTATCTCCGTTAGAAATTCCGGAAACTATTTCAATAAATTCTCCATCTGTTATACCTAACTCTACTTCTACTTTCTTAAAAATATTTTTTGACTGCTCAATAAAAACATAAGACGTACTGTCCTCTGTGGTAACAGAATTAAGAGGAACGCTCATTACATTGCTCGCTTTATCTGTGTATATTCTAGCATTTATAAACATCAAAGGAATTAATTTCCCTCCGTTATTTTTAACCATTACTCGCGCAGTTACTGTGCGGGTGTTTTCATTAAATACTTTGTTAACAAAATTTATCTGCCCTTCAAAAATATCTTCAGGATATGTGCTTGATGAAATAGATACTTTTTGTCCTGATGAAATTTTTCCCAAGTCTTTATCGTAAATATTAATATCCATATAAAGCATATTAGTATTGATGACATGGAAAGCTTCTTTCGAAGGATCTACATATTCGCCCAGTGTAATGCCCTGTGAAACAATATTGCCGTCAATCGGAGAAGTGACTACAATATCAGATGATGTTCCGTTACTGATGTATGAAGTATCCTGAGCATACTTATCTAATTTATTTGACGAGATGTTGTATGACCTCAATAAACTCTCTGATGCTTTAAGATTTGCAAGAGCTGAAGCATATTTCGATTCATAATCGGAGAGTTCTCTTTGAGTGCCGAGGTTTTGTTGGTAAGCTATTTTCTGTCTCTCATACTCTTTCTTTGAGTATTCATAATCTGATTTTGCTTTTATATAGCCTGCTTCTATATTCGGTACGTCAGTATTTTTAATTATTGCAAGTGTCTGGCCTTTCCTTACATTCTGTCCTTCACGCACAAATATTTTCATAACCTTTCCGGGAAAGACAGATGATATTTTTGCTTCATTCTCTTTATTAATATTTACCTGACCTGTTGCATTCAGAAAACCGTTTATTGTACGCTCCGAAACTTCCTCGGTTTTTAATCCTATAGTATTTCTTTGTTCATCAGTTAATGAAATAATATCTTCTTCAGTTTTAGTTGTATCAGTAACGGTTGAAATTTTATCATTTACATTATTTTTACTGCAAGCTGAAAACTGTAGTGAAGCAGCAAAGCAGGTCAATAGTATTAAAGCAGATTTTATCATTTTCCTTTTAGTTTTTCCAGGTTATAGATTGCCTTATAATAATCAAGCATCGCATTTAAAAATTCTATCTGCGTATCGTTCATAAGTTTTTGTGAATTTAGATAGTCTAAGTAATTTGTTATTCCTTGCTCATAACTTTTCTTTGAGAGCTCCATGACCTCTTGAGTCTGAGAAAGAATTTCAATCCTATATAACTTTATCTTTTGAATTGCAGAGACTAAAGTTTTATTATACAGTTCAATATCTTTTCTTACCGAAATTTTTGTCATCTCTTTGTTATACAAGGCAGCATTATTGCTTGCCTGCATCTCCATTACTTGTCCCCGGGTATCCTGCCAAAACCACAATGGAATTGTTAATCCTAAGTGGAGACCGTAAGAATCTGAACTTCCTGTAGTTTGAATGTTATAGTAAGAAAGATTGAATTCAGGCAACCAGCTTGAGTGCGCAAGTGAAAGCATATCCTCACCTTGCTGTAATTTTAATTCAGCAATGATATTGTCTATGTTATTGGTTAAATTCGTATAAGAAGTATCAACGCCGAATTTATCCAATGCAGAGAAGTTATTCTCATTAAGTAAGTCTTCAGTTACAGTGAAATCCTTTTTACCGCCTAGCAGCTTACTTAATTCATTGTATGATGCCTGTAATTGCAATTCTGCAGAGGCAATATCAGATTCAGATTTTGTTTTATTTATTCTTGCCTGAAGCACTGCAATTTTATCTCCGATACCTACGTTTAATTTCTTCTCGGAAATTATAAGAAGCGTATCTATTACATCACGGTTACTTTGGTTTATTTTTTTGAGTGAGTTATAATACTCGATATTCAGGTAGGCAGATTTAACATTGTAAATTATCTCACTTTGTTTCTTTTGATAATCTCTTTTGGCGAGCTCAATACTGTAATTTGAAATGCTGCTTCTTAAAAAATATAAAGAAGGAAAATCGAAACTTTGTGAAATTCCGATTTTCCTAGTATCGTATTCGTTAAAAAATCCATGAACTCCTTCATACTCTACAAAAACTTCAGGTTTTTTGAAAGCATTAGTTTGTAGTGACTTCCCTTTTTCCTGAGTGATAATAGATTCAGAGGCTTTTAAGTCAGCATTATTATTAATTGCAATATCTATTGCTGACTTTAAGCTTAAATTGTTCTGAGAAAATGAAATGTTACAAAAAATTGTAACGAGTAAAAATGTAAGAGTAAGTTTCAGCAGGAAATTCATTATTTTTTAATTCTATTCAGTTTCTAGAATTTCACCCTTGGAGTTTAGAACTAACTCTACTTTTTTCTTATTCGATTTTATTAATACTTCGTAACTTACATCGCTGCCTTTTGTAATTTTTTCAGCCTTTGAAATTTTATATTTCGGATACTTACTATTAATTGTGTTAACTATATCCGATGATAAATCGCTGACGTTCATGCTTTCCTCAACAGAGACCAGGCTGCCTGTCTCACTGAATAAAACGTCACGGCTAACAGATCCATCTTTGCTTTCAACTTCATAAAACGTTTTTCCGTCCTCTGTTTCAATATCATACCCTTTCACAGTGACGTTAGGATATAATTTATTAAAAGACTCTATTACAGCTTTAGGCATATCGCTTTCTTTGTATTTCTTATGCTGAGCATATGAACTGACGCTTGAACTGAATATAATCATTAATATAAGCGCAGCAAAAGCGCTGAATTTCAATACAACTTTTTTTGGAATTATCATTTAATGTCCTTTAGAATTGTTTTAAAAAATTGAGTTATTCAAAAATAAGGTCTGAATATGAAAACAAGATGAAAAATAAATTTTTTTAAATCTATTTTACTAAAATCATATTTTTTGTTTGTGTAAATTCATTTGTAGAAAGCGTATAATAATAAACACCTGAAGAAAAATTATTTCCGGAAAAATTGTATTCATATTCACCTGAACTTAGTACTTCCGAAACTAATGTATTTATTTCTTTACCTACAGTATCGAATATTTTCAAAGTTACCAGTCCTGATTTAGGAATTGAAAACTTAATTGTCGTGGTAGGATTAAACGGATTCGGGTAATTCTGACTCAAGCTATAACTAACAGGAGAGGAGTTTGGGCTTACTGATGTTACATCTGTAATTTTGGCAATCCATAAAGAGCCATTAATAAATAAGCTTGAGTGGTTAGTACCAAGCTCAGTCCAGCCGGGATAAAGTGTATGACCTGAACCACCCGTACCGTCATCGCAAGGAGAACTATCTCCTACTAGGCATACTCTACCTGTACCAAAAATTGTTGTTGCGCACATTATATTAACATTGCCCTGGGTGGAAGATGTTTTCCATATTACTCCATGAGCATTTGAATTTAGCGCCGGATTAATTGTAATACCTGAACCGTTTGAAAACTTCAACTGCTGCACGTTCCCTTGTGGGCCGTGCAATATCTGATTAGTGCTTCCTCCGGTTAATATATTTGACGTTGTTTCTGAGAAATTTGTTGAGTCAAATAGTGCCCCAAAGCCGTTTGCCTGAACAGTATTATTTCTTATTAAGTCATTTAATACTCTCACAGCATCCCAACCATTACCGTTTCTATCAGCTCCCGCATGGTCAGAAATAATAAAAAGACCGCCGCCGTTTTGAACAAAATTTATAATTGCAGTTTTCTCGACAGCCGTAAAAGGTGAATTAGGTTCGCATATTATGTATGCATCGTAATGAGATAAATCCTGTACGTTGGATGCGTTGCCATATGTAATAGCTGTTCCGGAGGGTAGTGTTTCGACTGTATTACCAAGCTGAACTAGTTTTATTCCCCATGAAGAAAGTCCGCCCGTCCAATAATTTTCGAGTGTCGATTGAGTTACTGTAGACTGCAAAGGTGTAGGAAATCTTTGGGGGTTAGAATCTTCATCTATTACCCAGTCCGCATTACCCGCTGTTTCTGCCTTTGTAGCATCGAATAAGAATTTTTTAGGAGTTGAGTAAGAGTTTGATGTGAATAAAAAAAATAAAATCAGGCAAAATGCTTTTTTAATCATTAGTTTTTAGTTTATTGTTCCAATCGCTTTTTAATAAAATTTTTTAAATATACTTTGAGGATATGAAAATGAGATGAAAATTAAAAAAATAAACTTTCTCAATCTGGAACGTATCAATTATATTTATATTACTCATTAATTATAAATCATTTAAAGTATTGGCCAGATTAAAATTTCAAGTAAAAATCCTGATGTGATTTTATATGATTCATATTCAAAAAAGTATTTTCATTTAATGGCGGAAGTGCAAACTCAACGGTAATAGATGCGAATACAAATAAAGTTGTAAGTAAAATTGCGCCTGATGGCAAGCCTGAATTTGCAGACACTGATTGAAAGGGAAAACTGTTTGTTCACATTGAAGACAAAAGCGAAATAACTTTAATTAATACTTCAACATTAGCTGTTGATAAAACGTGGTCAATTCCTCCCGGCGAAGAACCCTCCGATATTGCATTCGAGAATGATCCAAGTAATAAAGTAAAGTATTATAGGATTGAATAAGGAAGAATTATTCTAAAAATTGAACCCGCCCCTAAGGTGCTTTCAACATCAATTTTCCCTTGATGGCTTTCAATAACTCCCTGAGCTATTGAAAGCCCTAATCCTAAGCTGATTGTATTTTCTCTGGTACGGGATGAATCAGCTCTGTAAAATCTGTCAAAAATATTCTTTATGTTTTCTTCTTTTATTCCGATACCCTTATCCTTAATTTCAATCGTCACTGTTTGGTTATCGGTGGTATGGAATATTGAACAGTAAATTTCAGAATTATCCCTTGAGTATTTAATAGCATTCTCTAAGATATTAAAGACTGCCATGTATAATGTGTTATAATCTCCTGAGACTTCTAGTCCATGCATGTCTTTGTCGTTTATTGTCAGATTTATTTTTATTCTACGTGTTGCAGCAATGAAATTAATCTTTGCAATTACATCGATTACAAGTTCGTTTATATTTACTGGTTTTTTATCTAACGTAAATCTTCCTGACTCTAATTGGTTCAATATAAGAAGTTTATCGACAATCAATTGCAGGCGGAGCACTTCATCTAAATTATCTTTTAATGCAGTTTCATATTCTTGTGAAGTTCTTTTCCTTTCCAAACTTACTTCTATTTGTCCTCTGAGAATTGTTAAAGGAGTTCTCAGTTCATGCGATGCATCGGATGTAAACTTCTTCAAAGAGCCAAAGGACTTTTCCAATCGTTCAATCATATTATTTAACGTTTCGGACAGCACTGAGAGCTCATAATCAGTTTTATTTACAGTAAGACGTAAGCCGAGATTCTCTGATGTAATGTTATTTGCCTGTTCAGTAATTTCTAGTATGGGATTATAAACCTTCTTAGAAAGTACCCAGCCGGCAAGTGAAGATAATAATAATGTTAGGGGTATTGCTATATAATACAATGTTCGGATACTCTCTAATGATTCATTCAGGGAAGATAAAGGTACTCCTACAACAACGATATATCTTTTTGCTTGATATATAATCGGATAAAGCAATATCCTAACTCCACTTTTATTCCATAGTTCATTTTTTGAAACAGAATAATTTGTAACATAATGTATTGTAGAATCCAGAATAATTTCATTCAGAGGAATAATATAATTTTTTAATTGAGTGGATTTTAATATTAGTGAGCCCGCGCTGTCGGTTACTTCAGCATAGTGCTGAGGTATTGTTGTAAAAGGTATATACATTTCTTTCGCTTCATCAAAAATTCCATCCGTAAATCCTGTGGAATTAATTTCATCACTAATTGATTCTGCGAGTATTTGCATAGCGTTGTCTATACTGCTTTTATATTGGTATGACTGAATGTTGTAGATAACTATACAAAAGATAATCAGCACTGTGCCAAAAGCAGTAAGAAATGATAATGTTAATTTTCCTCTTACGGATCTAATAAAGTTTAGTATATTCATTTTTCTTCTCTCATTACATAGCCTACACCGATAATAGTATGGATTAAAGGCCGGTTAAATCCCTTATCAATTTTTTGTCTTAAAAATTTTATATACGTATCAATAACATTGCTCTCGCCTTCAAAATCAATTCCCCAAATACTTTCAGATATCTGGGCTCGTGAAAGGACTTTTCTTTTACTCATCATCAAGTATTCAAGAAGGGCAAATTCTTTTGATGTAAGAATAATTTCCTTTCCTGCTCTGCTAACCTTGTGTTCATCAAGTTCAATCACGAGGTCGTCAAGTGTTAGAATGTTTTTTTTCTCTTTGCTATTTCTTCTAAGTAATGCCCGTACTCGCGCTAAGAATTCTTTGAATTCAAAAGGTTTGGTCAGATAATCATCCGCTCCGATGTTTAAGCCTTTTACTTTATCTTCAGTCTCCCCCATAGATGTAAGCATTAATATAGGAGTAAGAATACCGTCATCCCGTATTCGTTGACAAGTAGTCCACCCGTCTTGCCTTGGAAGCAAAACATCTAAAATAATTAAGTCATAAAGTTTGTTTCTTGCTAGCTGTTCACCTTTGAAACCATTATCAGCGACTTCTACTGTATATGATTGTTCTTTAAGACCTTTCTTAATGAAATCGGATATTTTTTTTTCGTCTTCTATTAGAAGTATATTCATATTTTAAAATTCTTAAAACTAATAATAATATCAATGTATATTGAAATTTAATGTTTCAATAACGCAGATTATTTATTTAAATTCGAATATATATAGTTAAAATGAAAATGAGATGAAAATGTATAAAGATTGGTTTATAAAATGTTCGCCATGTAACTTGTGACTGAAGCTTTAGCAGAATATAAAAATATATTTTTATTTTTTGTTCACTCAGCAATTTTCCAGAGTATAATTATAGCTGAATTTTTACAGAGAGAGCAGGCAATTATAAAAGAGTACTTTTGTTTATTAAGAAACCGCAAAAAAAATGGAAAAGTTAAAATCATTGTAGGAAATGAAATATATCGACCTGATAAAAACAGGAATTTTACTGACTGAAGAAATAAAGTGTAATACTGAAGAGACTATTCAAATAAGTACAAAATTACTATCGCGAAAACATGACCACTTCTTAGAAGCAGAATACGGAAGTATTCTTATTGACAGATATGCAGTGCTTGTTCACATAGCGCAGCTAACTAATCTGAAGTTTACATGGGAACTTGTAGAAGTTTTTTACTCAAAACTAAAAAAGACAATTCCTGACGAAATAAATGAACTGATTAATAAAATCGATACTACACAAAAGTAAAAATAAAAATTCCTATCAGTATTTGCCGTTATGTTGTACTGTAAATTGTAATTTATTAAATTACAAACAATATCCTGCGCGGAAAATTTTAAAAACAAATATAATTGTAATGGCAAAGAAAATTTTTACATTTTTATTCGTATTTTTTATTTCTGCATCAACATTCGCGCAGAAAAGTTTTGAAAGTGAATTCGAGAGACTGACTGATTCTATTTTTACAAATCCCGGATTACCCGGGATGATTGTATCATATGTTTGTGGAGATACTAAGTGGGAAAGAGCTAAGGGTTACTCTGACCTTGAGAAGAAAACCCCTATGAAAATTGATAATACTTACAGAATAGGAAGCCTTACAAAAACTTTTACAATTTCTGTTTTACTTCAGTTAGTTGATGAAGGTAAGATAAGTTTAGAAGATAAATTGTCGAAATTTTTACCTGATTTTCCCAATGGAAATAACATTACAATAAGAATGCTGGCAGATATGCGTTCGGGACTTTATAACTATTCTGAAGCTCCGGCATTTGATGATTCATTAGAGTTTCGTCCGAAAAAAGTGTGGACTAATCAAGAACTGATAGATTTTGCGTTAACATTTTCTACGTACTTTGCCCCCAATACCGATTTTCATTATTCAAACACAAATACTATTCTTATAGGAATGATAATTGAGAAGCTTACAAATTCAAAATTATCCGACGAAGTAAGTAAAAGAATAATTGTTCCGCTTGGATTAAAAAATACTTATATGGCTTCCGGTACGAAAATTAAGGGAAATTATTCCCACGGATATATGAAAGATTCAACAGCCTCATCAGGTTTAAAGGATGTCACTAATTTTAATGATGTTTCATGGGCAGGAGCGGCGGGAGATATGGTTTCAGATATTAATGATATAAAAATATATTTAAGAGCATTAGGAAAAGGGTTGTTGTATTCAGAAAAAATGAAAAATGAAAGAACTAAGTTTGAATCGCCTTTGGGTCCCGCAAAATATGGAATAGGGTTGTTCTTAGTCGGCAAAGGATTTGTCGGCCACAATGGTGGAATACCCGGCTTTACAAATCTTTCAGTTTACAATCCCGAAAAAGATTGCTCATACATTGTAATGTTTAATACTCAATCAGATATTTCACCCGACAGATTATGCATGAGGCTTATGCAGGTTGCGGGTGACTGGTAGCTGTTCATTTGTTATAGAATTTAGCCAATAAATTTTTATGATTTTATCAAAAAAGCTATTATTTTACTTCTTGCTTTATTTTTAGTAAATGTATATAATTGTCAACAAAATTAGGGGAAGAACACTAACCAAGAATCCAGTTGTAACACTCAATTTAAACTCCCAAATTAAAAATCTAATCATTCCGGTTAACCGTTATTTATTAATAACAACACAGGATTAGAAAAGTAATACATCATTTAATAATTCACAGTATTTAAGTAATTTTAAATATTGTTTATGCTATGATTTTGAGCCGAAAATGGCATTTTTAAGCCAAAAACCGCACGATTCTATATTGAATATGGCTCAAATTATAAGTATATTAAATCTTGTACTTTTTATGATTTTCTTGTATTGTGACAAGATAGGCGGAGCTATGGAAAGAAATAGCTTCGGTAACCAAAAGATTATTAACAACCATTATATTCAGCAACTTAAAGCAAACTAGATGAATTTTAAAGCAGTATATTTTTTATTGTTTCTTGCAATAAGCTTTGTTCTACTTGGTGATGTCCGTGCGCAGGATACTACTTTGGTATTCGGAAATAAATTGATGAAGCAAAAAATCAATTATTTTGATTTTTCTGATCCGTTAAAAGTGAATTTTGAAGTTATAGCATGGGGCGGATTTAAAAATCCGGGTAAATACCTTGTACCTGAAGGAACAACACTAATCGATTTGCTTACATTCGCAGGACTTCCTCCCAACAGCCAACTGCTCGAAGAAGTAAAATTGTTGAGAGCTAAAGATATTTCGACTAAATACTCATCAGCAACCGTGACAAAGTATAACTTTAAAAAGTTTTTTGATAAGCAGACAACTGATTACAACATTGAGAATCCATTTGTAAAACCGGGTGATATACTCGTGATTCCATTGGAAATTGATAAGACTTTCTGGGATTACTTTAAAGAAGGACTTGTAATCATCGGTCCGCTAGCATCTATCATATCATTAATAATAACCATTAATAACAGCAAAACCAATTAAATTTTATAATGAATAACAATAACCCAGATAACGAAAAAAATAAATTAGAGAACGAATATTCTGAAGAGGTCAGGAGGTTTTTATTCTCGTTAGGACAGAATAAATACATCGTTATAGCTTTAATGGTTGTTAGTTTTTTAACAACATTTTTCTATTCCAAGACATTAAAAGATATTTACGAATCGAAGGTTACGATTAAAATTGATAAACCTCAGGGAAACGTTCTTGAAGAAATTCGCGGACCTGATTTCGGCGGGCAAGGTAACTATATCTCGAACCAGATTGCTCTAATCAAAAGTTACATAGTTAGAGACCTTGCAACAAAAAGTCTTTTAGATACTCTTCAGACAGAAAAAGTTTTTACAGGATATAATTATCTCATCAAAGTTAAAAATGAAAAAGATACCACCGTTATCAGCGAGCTTGCTTTAAGAGAGTTATTGTTTAAAATTGTTGAAATCTCAAACCCAAAAGGTATTGATAACTTAGAAATAGCAGTCAAAGGAAATCTTTTCAAAGAAAATCAGTTGATTGCATACACGGTAGCCAATGCTTATATAAAGTATAATCTTGATATGAGCCGCGCGCAGCTGACATCAGTTAGAAAATTATTAGAAGAGGAAAAGAAGAAAAAATTTGAAGAACTTTCCCTTGCTGAAGCATCTTTAGAAGATTACGAAAAGAAGACAGGTATTATAAGCATGGAAGAGAATGTGAAAAATTTAGTCTCACGCTCCTCAGAACTTGAAGCATTAAAAAATGAAAACGATATTGAAATAAAAGTTGCAGAATCTAATTTAAGCCAAATAGCTTCCGAATACAATAAAATTGACCCGCAATTAAACAATTACATTAATACAAAAATAAACCAGCCTTATTTCGATAAAATTCTGGGTGAAATTGCAAATGTTGAAGTACAAAAGCAATTAGCTTTATCGGATGTTTCTAACACTAAGGTGAGAGCTGAAATTGAAAAGGATGCTGAAAATAAAATTAACGGATTGAGAAAAGATTATGATGCACAGCTTAAAATTCTTAAAGAAGGAGTCATAGCTACAACTCCAAATCAAAAAGAAGATTTATCCATAAAATTATTACAAGCGCAGATAGAAACTAAGTCACTCAAGAACAAACAAAACGAAATTTCTAAGATTAATAAAGGATACGATGCAAAATTCAGCCAACTTCCTTCTACTGTTATTGAATATGCTAAGTTAGACAGAAATAAAACTGCTTCAGAAAAATTATATACAACTCTTGAAGGTAAATATCAGGAAGCTCTTATTAACGAACGTTCAAGATTAGGTAATGCCTCAATTATTGACCCGGGAACAGATAACTACGGCGCAATTGCTCCAAACAGAATTCGATTAATTCTTATAGGAACATCCGTCGGTCTTGCACTTGGATTCTTATTCGTTTTCGGATTGGATAAATTTGATAGAACAATTAAGACACCTGAAGACTTAGAAAACAAAGGCATAAGTGTGCTTTGCTGGATTCCAAATATTGAAGAAGCCGATATTGAAAACTCACCTTCACATGAATTTCTCATGCACATGAAGAATAAGTCGAACATATCAGAAGCGTTCAAAGCGCTTAGAACAAGAATACAGTTTGCAAAGCTTGAGGAGAAACCGCTGAAATCAATTTTGATTACATCGTCCATTCCTTCTGAAGGTAAGACAACTGTATCGGTAAACCTTGCAGGTAGTTTTGCTCTTACAGGCAAAAAGACTTTGATACTTGACTGCGATTTACGTAAACCGAGAGTTCACTCTTTATTTAACTTGGAAAGATATCCGGGTCTGAGCGATTACTTATTCTCAAATTGTACATTAGAAGAAATTACAAGAAAGACAGAATTAGAAAATCTATTTGTAATCTCTGCAGGTACAATTCCCCCGAACCCTTCAGAAATTCTTGGCTCAGCCCAGATGAAGAAATTTATGACTAAGCTTGAGGATATTTATGATATAATTATTATCGATTCCCCTCCGTTCCTCAGTGTAACAGATTCGGAAATCTTGTACAATATGACGGACGGCGCTATTTTAATCACTCAGTCCAATAAAACAATTAAGCAGGCACTATTCACTACATATACAAGACTGACAAATGTAAACAAACATAATTTGCTTGGAGTTGTGTTGAATAACTTCAAATACAAGTCTTCGTATGGTTATTATTACAACTACTACTATTATTACTACCATAACGATCAGGTAAAGAAAGATTCTAAATTATAATTTTATTTCTTAAGAAAATTAATTTCAAAAGATTTTTATTATAATATTTTTCGTTAACTTTATTTTCATCCCGGGATTTCAAAATTCAGGGATAAATAAAGTTAGAAAAACTCACCTTTTCTTTCGTATCCAGCTCATTTCTAAACAACAAATCAAAGATTTATCTCAGTTATCTCAAGAACGGAATTCATTAATAAAATTTGAATAAGATTAAAGAATTAATCGCACGGTATTTTAATAATTTAGCCTATTTCTATCGCTATCTCCGTTATAGAATATTTATCGTTTTAGGATTAAGTATTGGAGTTGGTATTCTGGATGGATTCGGGCTTGCAATGTTCTTGCCTCTTCTTCAAATGGTAAACGACACTTCGCAGGTAAATGCAAACAGTATGGGAAGTCTCAGTTTCTTGATGGGCATTATAAAAAGCCTGGGAATGGGTTTAACCGTTCTTTCTGTTTTACTGACAATGTGTGTGTTTTTTATTCTCAAAGGCATTACGTTTTTTATTCAGGGTTATTATCATGTTAAGGTTCAGCAATACTTCATCAGGAAAATCCGTCTGCAGAATATAACCGGTCTTAATGAAATAAATTATAAATCATTTGTATTATCAGATGTAGGGCAGATTCAAAATTCTCTCACTGCTGAAGTTGATAGAGTTGTAAAGGCATTCGATAATTATTTTATCGGAATGCAAAATGCCATCATGGTTTTGGTATATATGTCTTTTGCTTTCTTAGTTGATGCACAGTTTGCGGTATTAGTAAGTATCGGCGGAGTTCTGTCGAATTTTATTTATCGCAAAATTTATAAAAATACAACCGGAGCCTCATACAAGCTTACCAACGAGAACAATTATTTTCAGAGTTTAATTATTCAGTATGTATCGAACTTCAAGTATCTCAAAGCTACAGCTTTTTTAGGCAGGTACAGCCAGAAACTTTACGAAGCAGTAGGTAAGATTGAAGTCACAAATAAAAAAATAGGAATTCTTGCAACGTTACTCTCAGCTACAAGAGAGCCATTAATAATAATTGTTGTAACAATAGTTATTTTTTTACAGACAAGCGTGCTTGGCTCTCCTCTAGGTCCAATTTTCATTAGTTTGCTTTTTTTCTATCGCGCTTTATCCGCATTGATGCTTACACAAAGTATATGGAATCAATTCCTCGCCGTCTCCGGTTCGCTAATACATATGAAGGAATTTGGCGAGAGACTTATTGCAAATAAAGAGAAAACAGGAAAAGAAAAATTAAAAGAGTTTAACGAGAGCATTGTATTAAAAAATGCTTCGTTTTCGTATGGCGGCGATAAGTCCATACTCAATGATATAAATCTTACAATTGCAAAAAATGAAATAGTAGCATTTGTAGGAGAGAGCGGTAGCGGTAAAACAACTTTAGTAAATTTATTTTCAGGTCTGCTGCCTTTAGATAAAGGCTCGATGAATATTGATGGAGTTAACAGTGAAAGCCTTGATATCTCAACTTACCAAAGCAGAATAGGTTACATCACGCAGGACCCGGTTATTTTCAATGATACAATTTTTAATAATGTAAGTTTTTGGTCAGAGCCGACGGAAGAAAATAAGAAGAGATTTGAAAACGCGATAGCAAAAGCATCAAAAACAGATTTCATAAATACATTACCTCAGA
>JBBRQV010000078.1:0-14108 GCA_038225955.1 Ignavibacteria bacterium
AGGGAGCGCGGCTATAATCAATCCGAGTATCTTGCAAAAGGATTAAGCGAAAGCCTGAACATTTCTTTTATCTTCGATTCAATCACACGAAAACACTACACAAAGTCACAAACAAAACTTACTTTAATCGAAAGAGAAAAAAATGTTAAAGATGCTTTTGCTCTGAACAAAAGCTATACTGAAAAAATAAAAGATAAAAATATAATTTTAATTGATGATGTTATCACTACCGGAGCAACAGTAAACGAGTGCATTAAAATACTTTGTGAAGCCGGAGCAAATAAAATTTTCACAGTCTCTCTCGCGATGGCTGAGTAATCAATACTTCTTTAAAGCTTCAGTAAGTTTTAAAATCTCTTCTTCGTTATTGAATAAGTGAGCAGCTAATCTTAAATACCCTTCACGCAATGCAACATAAATTTTCTTCTGTTCTAATTCTTTCTGTATCATTTCGTTCTTTGAATTATCCCTGTGTGAGAATATTAAAATGTTTGAGCGATTAACAGGCTCTAATGAAGATTCAACTTTAAAGTTTGTTCCTTCAATTTCTCCTATGAAAACATCCTGTAATTTTAAAATATGATGAAAAATATTTTCCACTCCCAGCTTTAAAAATAATTCAACTGAGCTTTCTAACCCAATCATTCCAAGGCAATTCAAAGTTGAGTTTTCATAAACAATTGCATCATCGCGAAAAGTTAAATCGTAATTAAGAAAATTTTTGAAATCGTAGTTTATGCTTGTTGTTGCAACATAGCTTGGTTTAACTTTCTCCCTGATATTTTTAGGGATGTAAGCAAATCCTACACCGGCAGGAGCCATCATCCACTTCTGCGAGCCTGCAGAAAGGAAATCTATATTAAACTCGTCAACATATGTCGGACATGCACCAATACTTTGTATTGCATCAACAACAAAGTAACAATTATTATCATGACAAATTTTACTAATAGTTTTCAAATCGTTTCGGAATCCTAAAAACTCAACGGAGCTTATAGTGAGTGCCTTTGCATTTGATTTTTGAATAGTCTTTTCAATATCACTTAACTTTATTTTACTTTTATCCGATGGAATCATTTTATACTTTATACCGCGCATTTTTTCCTGATTCATCCACGGATAGGCTACAGCGGGAAATTCGGAGTCAGCAAATATTACTGTATCCCCTGCTTGTAAATCAATTCCGTTTGCAAAAACATTTAAACCGTGAGTTGTACTTCCTGTTAAAAAAATATCTTCGTGATTAGCATGAATTAATTCAGCGCATTTTTTTCTTAATCTATCGGCAGTCTGAAAATTAACCATACTGAGATTTTCATTGGTAAAAGTAAAGCCATCAACTGCTTTATGTAATCTTCGGTTTGTCTCCAATGAGTAATGTGAGTAGTGCGCGTTATCTAAATAAACGCAATGGTCTTTTACAGGGAAAAGTTTTCTTGCCTCTTCGCAAGTTTTTACTTTTTCAAACTCTTTTTTTATTTCAGTCATTATACTATAAAATTATTTTTTCTTCTTTTTAGATTTTTTAGTTGATTGCTTCTTCTCTTCGGGAAGATTTGACACATAATATTTTTTATACTCATTGTAATAGAACCAGATATTATCAACATAGTTGTATGGTTCTTTCCAGTTCTCTAAACTTCCATAAGTTGGTTTTTTTCTGTCAGGCCATACAAGCGCATGCAGCGAATCATTCTTTGAAGATAGTAATGGATAAGATTCTTTTACAACATCCCATTGCTTATAATCTTTTTCCAGATAAGCAGTAATTGTAAGCGCATCGATAACTCTGCCTAGTCCTGCATTGTATGCTGCGAGGGCAAACTTATAACGTTCATCGCCAAACTCAGAGAACTGTGATGCAAGTGAAGCGTAATAATAAATTCCTGCTATTAAATTATTCTGCGGAGTTCGTGTGTCCTGCAAGGCAAGTTCATTCTGCAAGCCTTGCCCTGTGCGCGGCATGATTTGCATAAAGCCAAGAGCTCCTGCATGGGAAATAGCATCGGGATTGAAGTACGATTCCTGACGGATGATTGCAAGCACAAGCCGCCAGTCAAGCTTATAAAAATTGCATTCACGTTTAATTATTTCACCGTATTCATCTACAAGAACCTGTACATTTCCGGGACTGAAAGAACGTGTCTTCTTTATTTCTCCCGATACTTTTTCAAGCCCGCTTGCATCAATATCTTTTATGTTCTGTCTGAAGTTTGAGTTGGATGTAAATAAATCAAAAAGCCTTGGCCAGTTCTTTAATAGACTCTCTACATAATTTTCTGTTTCAAACGAACGGTAGTTCATGTATTGATTCAAATCAGTTTTGACTTCTTTCTTTTCTTCGACGGGAGTTACGATTTCATTGTTTTGCTTCGGAGTGTTTTCCTTCGGATTCATTAACTTACTCTTGCCAGTAACAGAACTTCCGGTCGCATAAATTAAAAATCCAACTACTAAAACCGATTGGACTATTATTCCTGCATGCTTTTTTTTCAGCAAAGAGATAATTTTTGATTTATCGATTTTATTCAACCGTTCTTTATATAATAATATTTTCTCTTTGTTAATCTTCACTAATTATTTTTTACGTAAACAGTAAAACTGTTATTTTGAATATCTGCTTTTTTGTAGTTGAGAAATTTATAAAGCTTCTCAAAATAAAAATACGGAAGTTCATTATTTCTTAAAACAACAAAAGGAGAGGTACCTTTATTTGTGATTTCGTAAAGAAATTTTATATTAAGAAACATAAAACCCTGAGAAATAATTCTCTGCGGCTTATCTCCGTAAATCTGATATATATAATCAAAATCCGTTATATAGTGTGAAGAGTTTTTTGCTAAACCATTTCCGTTAATTTCGTTCCACAATGAATGTTCTATGGGATAATGTACGTTTACTTTCCAATCTACATTTTTTGTAAAAGCAGGGTTCACTGCAAAAAATAAAAATGGCAATGCAATGAATGCATATTTTATTTTATTTAAATAGAATACTTCAAATAAAATTTTCGAACTCACTATGAAAATCAATAGTCCTAATATATATACGGAAGCAAGTAACCTGCTCTCCAAGTAATCAAACGAGCTTACGAGTGACAATACATATATCCCGAGAAAATTTATAATCGTACCTATGCAAAGTACTATCCATGCTTTAAATTTGAAATCGTTAACAATATTTTTTCTTATATATAATACTAACGGACTTAAACTAAAAAGCACTACCACGATTGCCCATACATTTGCAAGCTTATCGTTGCCAAGCAGAAACAATGTAAAGTTAAATGGTCTTTTTATATTTGATGAAAAAAACTGTTGGAATATTTTGTGTGAACTAGTGAAGTACCCATAGGCAACTTCATTCCTCATGCACCACAAAACTACAAATAAAGATGAAAGCAAAGTGAAGATTATCAGCTTTGAAAACTTTTTTTTATACATTATAAATGGAACAAGAAAGAAGATACAATTAAACACTCCGTACATTTTTACGAATGCAGATAATGCAACAGCTATGCAGCCAAGAAGCCAATATTTTTTAGTATCTTCTTTCAATAATTTTATTGCAAAAAATACTGCAAGCAAAGTTAATGCAATGAATAATGTTTCAGTCCAAAAATAACTAAAAATGAATCTGAACGGCTCGAAGAAAACAAGAAACAGTATGAATGCAACTTTCAGGTAACCCTGTAACTTTAATTCGTACATAAGCAGTAACGAAATGAAATAAAGTAAAATAATATTCACCGTATTCATAACAAGCATCACTGTATCGGGATTATCAGTAAACAAAAACCCTACGCTTGAAAATATCGGCAAGCCCGGCATATACTCAGTGTAAGGCTCAACGTTTGGTTCGTATGAATGTGATGGCCAGTTGGAATATACGAATAGCGATTGATGCTTTGCTAAGTTTTCGCTTGCTGTAATATAGTTGGTTGAATCGGGCGATATGTTGAAATTATTAAGCCAATGAGTTACTGATAAATAACACCCTATGGCAAATAATATATAAATGATGTATTTCAATCAAATAAAATAGCTTTCCTATGGGAAACTAAAAATTCATAAGTGGATGTGAGGGCAACTGCAAGTTAAGCTATTGTAAATTTTCAATCGTAAAACTCACTTGATATTCACTTTTAATTATTCAATTTTTATTCATAACAATTTTATACCATGAAAGAAAAGCACGTCAAAAAACTGCTGAACTTCTCTTTAGATTTAATAAAAGAATGTAACCATATATCACTCAAGTACTATAAGAAAACTCTCAAGCCCGAGTATAAAAAAGATAACTCCCCTGTTACAATTGCCGATAAGAAATGCGAGAAATTTTTAATCTCTTCAATCAAGAAAAAATTCCCCGGGCATAGCTTCCTTGCCGAAGAAACCGGAGCAGAGGACACTAACTCAGAATTCAAATGGATAATCGACCCCATCGACGGCACCAAAAACTTCATGCGAAACTTCCCTTTCTGGGGAACGCTGCTTGCCCTCGAATATCACGGCGAGGTTATCATGGGCGTTATTGCTCTGCCTGCAATGAAGCAGATAATGTATGCGGGCAAGGGACTCGGATGCTATCAGAACGATAAGCGTGTAAAGGTAAGCAAGATAAACTCCATTGATAAATCATACTTTATCTATGGCGGAGTTGAGTACATTCTTCAGCAGCCGTATAAGGAGAGGTTCCTTGAGCTCGTCGGGAAATCCTACTACGATAGAGGCTACGGCGATTGCTTCGGGCATACGCTTGTGATTAACGGCAAGGCAGAGTTTATGCTCGACCCGCATGTTTCTCCTTATGATGTTGCTCCGATAAAAATCTGTGTTGAAGAGGCAGGCGGAATTATGACTGACCTGAAGGGTGAGAAGACTATCTATCAGCGCGGAGTGCTTACTTCAAACGGCTGGATGCATGAGGATATTTTGAAAGAGCTGAATGGGTGAGGTATAAGTTATTTTCTTCAATAAAATTAATGCTGATTTGATGACCCAGTGGGGTCCCCCCTCCGTCTTCGCCGGAATGACAAGCATGGTGTTGCGGGAGCGAGAAGAATAGAAAAGAACGGGAATTTTATATCATTCTATCCGTTCACACATCTAAGAAAAAATACGGTAAATTCTCTATTAAATCATTTGTTTTCAGAGGGGGATTTTATTATTTTCTTTTAATTCACCTCAATTCACCGAAGGACAATTACAAAATTTTAATAAAACTAAAATGAACTCTCGTTATTCTCTTATTGTAATATTTACAATATTAGTTTCTTTGTCTGCCTCTCTTGCAACTTCTTTAGCCGCTAAAGCAGCTCCTTATTGGAACGACGTACCTGAATCCAATATACAAGCTATAGGCGAAAGAGTTATAAAACCGATTAAATACAGAACACTAAACCTTAATGTGTCTGATTTAAAGCCGGTCTTAGAAGCAGCTCCTTTAGAGAAAAATGTTCGTCCAAAAAATTCAAACTCAGTTATTTCCCTTCCAATGCCTGACGGCACTTATTTGAGATTCAAATTCGTAGATTCACCAATCATGGAAGACGGACTTGCTGTAAAGTTTCCTGAAATAAAAACATATCTTGGGCAAGGTATTGACGACCCATATTCATCGGTGAGATTCGACCTTACTCCATTAGGTTTCCATGCTATGATTTTTTCACAAGCAGGAACAGTATTTATTGACCCGTACACACTTCATGATAATATGAATTACATCAGCTACTTTAAATCAGATTTCCGCACAGATAAATTCATGACATGCGAAGTAATAGATAACTGGAACACCGATAATAAAAAACAAGCTCCTTACAATCCTGATATGCTTGCAGAAGGACAGTTAAGAACTTACAGAACTGTTGTTGCTGCAGATGGTGAGTATACAGCTTACTTCGGCGGAACAGTTCCTGCAGCGATGGCTGCTATAGTTATCTCAATGAACAGAGTTGATGGAGTTTATGAAAACGAAGTATCAGTTAGAATGGTTCTCGTAGCAAACAATAATCTTGTAGTATATACAAACTCTTCAACTGACCCATATACAAACAATAACGGGAATACAATGCTTGGTCAGAATCAGACAGCAGTTGACGGAGCAATCGGTTCAGCTAACTACGATATCGGACACGTATTCAGTACAGGCGGCGGCGGCGTTGCATTTCTTGGATGTGTTTGCGTTGCAGGAAGCAAAGCAAAAGGTGTTACAGGTTCATCAGCGCCTGTAGGCGACCCATACGATATTGACTATGTTGCTCACGAAATGGGACATCAGTACGGCGGTAACCACTCTTTCAACAGCGTATCAAGCAGCTGCGGAGGCGGTAACAGAAATAATAATACTGCATTCGAACCCGGAAGCGGAACAACAATTATGGCTTATGCCGGAATCTGTCCTCCAGATGATATTCAACCGCATAGCGACCCGTACTTCCATACAAAAAATTTAGATGAAATTATTTCTTATACAACAGTTGGCGCAGGAAACTCCTGTCCGATTACAACTACGACAGGAAATCATAACCCGGTTGTTACAGTACCTGCAGGCGGATTTACAATTCCTATTTCAACTCCTTTTGAATTAACAGGAAGCGCAACAGATGCAGATAACGACGCATTAAAATATTGCTGGGAAGAATATGATTTAGGTACAGGTGGCGGACCAAATGCCCCTGTAGGAAACGCTCCTATTTTCAGGTCGTTCAACCCTGTAACTTCAGGCACCAGACAGTTCCCGAGAGTATATGACGTAATAAATAATTTCCATACATTAGGCGAGTTACTTCCGACTTATGCGAGATCATTGAACTTCAGATTAGTAGCAAGAGACTACAGAGCAGGTGGCGGCGGAACCGGTAACAGTGCAATTAGCTTCAACGTATCTGCAGGAGCAGGTCCGTTCTTAGTTACTTCACCTAATACAGCAGTAACTTGGAATGCACATTTACCACAGACTGTAACTTGGAATGTAGCAAATACAAATGTAACGCCTGTTAGCTCATTGTTAGTTAATATTTATTTATCGACAGACGGCGGAACAACATTCCCGACTACATTAGCAACAAATCAGCCGAACGTTGGAACTGCAATGGTTACTTTACCGGGAATAGAAAATACACAGGCAAGAATAAAAGTAAAGGCAGCAGATAACGTATTCTTCGATATCTCAAATGCAAATTTTACGATTACAAATGTTACTGGAATCGGGAATACAAATTCAACACCTTTGACATTCAGTTTATCGCAGAATTATCCGAATCCGTTCAATCCTGCAACAGTAATTAACTTCACAATTCCTAAGATGTCAAACGTATCATTGAAAGTATATGATATGAAGGGACAATTAGTAGCATCATTACTAAATGGAGAGTTAAAAACAGAAGGAAATTATTCTTACGAGTTTGATGCAAGCCAGCTTTCAAGCGGAATGTACTTCTACAAAATAGAAGCAGGTTCATTCAGCGAGACAAAGAAAATGATATTGATGAAGTAATATTTTTTGAAATAAATTTATGAGTAACGAAAGGGGCGAAAGCCCCTTTTTTGTTATGTGAGAAAGGTTAGGTTACTTTTCTATCTCCCCCTCCCCTCTTGCATTTTATCCTGTAATTTTTATATTAATACTTGTGTTAAGTCTTTTAAGCGAAACGGACTTATTTTTGTCTTCATTGATGAAATTCTAAGATGAAAAATGGAACAAAAAAATATTTTTTGAATATAAAAGAAAACAATAAAAGTTAAATGGTAAATTATGTCTAACAAAAAAAATAATATTATATTTTTCACGATAATTTTATTTGCAGCATTAAGCATGTTCACTGCTTCAAATAAAGTTTTCGCGCAGGATAATAATCAGAGAGATGACGATGTTATTGTAGATAGCATCGATACAAAAGAAAATCTGTTGGATTCAAATACAGTTTATCAGCAGGACTTCGACAGCCTTGCAAACAAAGGCGAGTGGGTAAAAATAAACCGCGCGGAATTAATTCACGATGTCAGTGGAAGCTCGGATGAAAACATTGTAGAAGATGACGACCCTACCGTTGTAAAAATTATTTATGTATGGAGACCAAGAAACGCTGACTATGAATGGAGTCCTTATAGCAACGGCAGATGGGTATTCACTTGGCGCGGATGGGTATGGGAATCGGATTACGACTGGGGATGGGCTTGTTACAATTACGGAAGATGGTATTGGTCAGATTCTTACGGTTGGTGCTGGCTTCCCGGAAGAGTATGGGCACCGAACTGGTGTATGTGGCGAACTCAAGGAAGTTACTGTGGATGGTATCCGACCTGCCCGCGAATTCACTGGAGACATCACAACCATTGGGTAAGAAATCATACGTTCAAATCAAAGACAAAGAACTGGGTATTTGTAGATAAGAAAGACTTCACGAAAAAAATTGACAAGAATGTAATTGTAGATAAAGTACAGAATACAAAAATTCTTACTAACTCTGAAAAAATTAAAACAGTAAATACTTTTACAACCGAAAAGAAGCAGATAAAGTATAACGGACCTGAAGTAAATAATATTTCGAAAGAATCAGGTGAAAAAATAAATCCGCAAAAAGTAAAGATTACGAAAACTCCGAACTCAGTTGTAATAAAAGAACCGAATTCGCGAACGAATACACGAACAACAAGAGACGGTACTACAAGGGGCGGAACGACTAAAACTACACGACAGACCAAACAAACTAAAGGTGACGGAAATTATAATCCGCCGAGTGATAATGGAGGCAAGACACATACTACAAGGAATCACGGAGGACACAACGGAACAACAAAAGGAAACGGGCCGACAAAAGGAAACGGAAACCCCACAAAAGGAAGCGGGCCAACGAAAAGTAACGGACCAAGCCAGAACAACGGCTCGAAATCTAATGGGAATAAGAAAGATTAAATAATAATTATTAAGGGAAGTTAATTCTACTTCCCTTTTTTATTTCCTTTGAAATATTTGTTAAACCAAAATCGTTTTTAATAGTCTTATTTGTAGAAGTTAATCAGAAATTGGGAACAAAATATTAATTTGCAGAGTGTAATAGATATAAACCCTAAAAAGAGGATAAATTCATGTCCAACAAAAAACTTTTTGTAATAATTTTATCTGCTGTCGTGCTTTCTTCGGTAGTATCATTGGGAGCATATAAAATTTTTACAAAAAATACAGCACCACCCTCATTAACCAACAATCCGAATTTTGAAACGATAGTTGATAGCATCGACTATTCTGAAAATCTTTTAGATTCCAACACCGTCTATAAAGAAAGATTCAATAGTGATTTACAATCCCAGGGGAAATGGATTCCTGTTAAGTCAACTGATTTAATTAAAGAGCTTACAACAGACCATTCAAAAGATTCACCTGAAATACAGAAAGTCAGTAACGAAACACTACCTGAAGAAAATTCTACTTTAGCAAGGAATATTGCACCTGTAGATAACGATGATACATTTGAAGAAGAAGTTCAGACAACAAACATCACATCTTCAAATAATAATGCGTCTGTTCGCGAAGTCTCCGAAAATAAAACAAAAACAGAAGTAAAGATTGTTTATCTATGGCAGCCTAATGATTGCAATGAAAGTTCATGGAATCCTTACTCAAACGGTCACTGGGAGTTTACTTGCGCAGGATGGGTATGGGCATCAGATTACAGATGGGGCAGTCACTGTTACAATTATGGCAGATGGATGTGGACAAGTTTTGCTGGATGGGTTTGGATGCCGGGCGATCGTTGGGCACCGAACTGGGTTACATGGAGATATTGTGGGAACTACAATGGCGGAAGCTATTGCGGATGGTATCCACAAGCTCCGGTATTGTACTGGCAGAATTATCAAAGCCACTTAGTTGTTTGCAACAGCCACTTTAATTCAAATCCGATACACTGGACAGTTGTAAACACAAACAACTTTACGAAGACAATAACTAAGACTACGAAAGTTAACAATGAAATAAATTCACAAATTCTTAACAATTCTTCAAAAGTTAAAACTGTAAATACCCTTGTAACTAGCGAACAACAAATAAAATACAGTGGACCGAATGTAAATGAAATAAGCAAAGTAACGAAGTCAACAATAACTCCTAAGTACATAGAAGTTCCGACTAAAACCGATTTAACTTCTTCAGGAACAAAGCAGACAGTTGTAAGCGACCCTGTTGTGAAGATAAAACAAACAAAGAAAACAGACGGCGTTGACCCGGTAAAGCTTAACGAGCAGATTACAAAATCAAATGTATCGAACCCGATTACCAATGAAACGAATCCAATTAAAATAAAACAGCCGAATAATATCAATACAACTAGTGAAACGAACCCTGTTAAAACTGCAGGACCATCGGTTAATAATACAACAAAAAATACTAATGTAAAGGAAGAGCAACCGGCAAAATCTACTTCGACTACAAAAACAAGTACTACGAAGACAGAAACACCAAAGCAGGAAACTCCTACTAAGCAAACTCCTACTAAGCAAACTACACCACCTAAACAAGATCCGCCAACAAAGCAGAATACACCGACTAAGCAGGATCCACCGAAGTATGATCCGCCGGTAAAGCAAGATCCACCGCCAACAAGGCAGGACCCGCCGCCGGTAAAGCAAGATCCACCCCCGGTGAAACAAGATCCGCCGAAGCAAGATCCACCAAAGCAAGATTCACCGAAACAGGATCCGCCAAAAAAGGATGACGGAAAGAAATCAGATTAATGAATTAATGAATTTATTATAGAAACTAAAAGGGAGCTTATGGCTCCCTTTTTATTTACACTCAGATTAATTTTTAATCATCTTCATTCTCTTCAAACTCATTCCAGTAATCTTCACCGTAATGTACAAGTATCTCAGTATGCGCTTTTATTTTTTTTTGTGAGATGATAAATACTCTCTTCCCTTTCACCAAATACTCACAGTTATTAGTAACACCCTTTTTTCTTCTGAGTCCTTTTGCATCGTTACCATATCGTGCAAGCTCCAGCGGAAAATCGTAAGCATCTATACAATAATTTTTATTCACGTAAAAAACATATCCTGCCTTATCTTCCTCAGCGGCTCTATCAATACATTTTTTCCACGTATAGATATCACCTTTATATTCACAGATTGACTCCCCTTTTGCGATATCTTCACTTGAAAAAAGCCCGAGCCCGCATTTTGGCAGTGTTGATTTCTTAATATATAACATTCCACAAAATATCAAATTAACTTCCTTAAAAAACTGCACTTTTTATAGACTTTCTCTGTTAAATTTTGATATGATAAGTGCATTCATGGGCGCCTCCGAACCGAAGGTTCGGTCACTCAGATAAACTAATTCGGAGAATTAATTTATCTGAGTGAGTTCCGCCTTTGGCGGAACAGGCGCCCACACCGCATAAAAAATATTTAGCGATGATACAAATAATTCAATTTCTAATTACCTGTACAATAATTAATTTAAGATGTTATGAACGATTTTCAGAAAAAATTTACAGGTAAAATTGCGCTTGCCCCAATGGAAGATGTAAGCGAGCCGCCGTTTCGTGTGATTTGCAAACGACTCGGCGCAGATATAGTTTACACCGAATTTATTTCAGCGGAAGGACTTATTCGCGATGCAGTAAAAGCCCGCAATAAATTATTTTTTTACGAAGAGGAAAGACCACTCTCCATTCAGATTTTCGGTGGAAGAGATGAAGCATTAATAGAAGCTGCACAGATTTCGGAAAGCGTTAACCCCGACTTCATTGATATCAACTGCGGATGCTGGGTGAAAGATGTTGCTCTTCGCGGCGCAGGAGCCGGACTTTTAAAAGATTTGCCTAAGATGAAACAGATAGCAGAGAATGTTGCGAACAATGTTAAGATTCCGGTTACATTAAAAACACGTCTTGGCTGGGATAAAGATACTATAGTGATAATCGAAGTTGCTAAGATGCTTGAAGCAATTGGCATACAGGCACTAACAGTTCATTGCAGATTGCGCAATCAGGGAAATAAAGGCGAAGCAGACTGGAGCTGGGTGAAAAGAATAAAAGATGCTGGAGTTCAAATGCCGATTATTTTGAACGGCAATATTAAAACTCCCGAAGATGTAAAATTTGTTTTTGATAATTACGAATGCGATTCGGTTATGATTGGTCAGGCAGCAATTACAAATCCGTGGATATTCAATCAATCAAAGTATTTTATGACGCACGGAGTTTTACCTGATGAGCCATCTGTAGAAGAAAAAGTTGATATTTGCATTGAGCATTTAAGGCTGGCTGTAGAATTAAAGGGCGAGAGACTTGGCACACGTGAATTCAGAAAACATTACGCAGGCTACCTTAGAAATATTAAAGATGTAAGTAAGTTAAGAATGGAATTAATGGGCTTTGAAGAGTATGAACCAATAAAAGAAAAATTGGTAAAGTTTAAAGAAGAACAATTATCTTTAACGGAATCCGATTTAAAGTTATGAACGCAACCATTGACGATTATATTGAAGCCTCTCTAAAATATATGCATATTGAAGGTAAGAATGTTTCAAACTCAAGAATTTCCGAGTTTAAATATGAAACTTTTCTTGATGAAGAAAAAGATATTCTGAATGATTATAAATTCAGATTGAAGGACTGGATTATCACTAAGAAAAACTCAAAAGAAAAATTCATCCCGTTAATTGAAAGAATTGATTTGAACGAACAGCGAATAATAACTGAACAGATAAATGTTTACGACCAGACAAAAACAAGCACTCAACAAATTTTTCCTATATCCAATATAACATTCAAACCCAAAAAAGGAGACTAAAATGGGAAGCGCAGCATTAAGTGTAATAACAGTTTTCATCGGATTCGTTGGATTTATTATTTTCATAATGATTTTACGGGCATTCAGAGTTTTAAATGAATACGAGCGCGCCGTTATTTTCCGTCTTGGAAAATTCTCCGCAGTCAAAGGTCCGGGACTTATTATCTTAATTCCTATTATGGATAAAATGATGAGAGTGAGCTTACGAACAATTGCTCTGGATGTCCCTTCGCAGGATATTATCACAAGAGATAACGTCTCCGTAAAAGTTAATGCAGTTGTATATTTAAGAGTAACCGACCCTAACAGAGCAATTATTCAGGTTGAAGACTTCATGTACGCATCTTCACTTGTTGCACAGACGACTTTAAGAAGTGTTCTGGGGCAGAGTGAAATGGATGAGCTTCTTTCTCACAGAGATATAATTAATGCAAAACTGAAAGAACTGATTGACCACGAAACAGAACCTTGGGGTGTAAAAGTTATGAACGTTGAATTGAAGAACGTTGACTTACCGCAGGAAATGATTCGCGCAATGTCACGTCAGGCAGAAGCTGAAAGAGATAAGAGAGCAAAGATTATTAATTCCGAAGGTGAGTTCCAGTCAGCGGCAAAACTTTCTGAAGCAGCAGGAATTTTAGGAAGCAACCCTTTTGCTTTGCAGCTAAGATACTTACAGGTCATGACGGAAATCGCGGCAGAGAAAACCTCTACTTTGATTCTTCCTTTACCTATAGAAATTATGAAATACTTCACGAATATGAATGCTAAAATGGAACACGATTTAGATAAAGAAACTAAAGAATCAAAATAGATTTCAAACTAAATTTTTTAATAAAATATTTTAATCTTTTAATAATGCTTTTTATTAAATCGTCTTTACTTCTGGCTTTTTCATTACTCTCCTTCGCTTTTTTTAAAAGTGATAAACCTGTTGATGTACAAAGCGATAAGAAAGATTTACCGATGCTCACTGAAAAATCCGAATGGGTTAAAAACAAGATAAGCCAAATGACTATGCGTGAAAAAATCGCTCAGATGGTTGTTACAAACTCAGAGGGATTAACACTCGATAAGAGCGGGAAAGAATATAAAAGATTAAAAGATTTAGTTGTAAATAAAAAAGTCGGCGGTGTAATTTTCTTTAAGGGAAATTCAATTCAGGAGGCTGAACTTATAAACGATTTGCAATCCCAATCCGAAACTCCCCTGCTTATCTCTGCAGATTTTGAACGCGGCACAAAAATGCGTTTGGATGACGGCAGCCTCTTTCCCAGCAATATGGGACTCGGAGCCACACGAAACTCGGAC
>JBBRQV010000079.1:0-14073 GCA_038225955.1 Ignavibacteria bacterium
AAGATTTTCTATAAGATAATCTTCGTATTTTAACCGCTCTTTAAATTCAAGATTTTCATTCAATCTCATTAATTTGTGACGTAGTATTTCATTCCCTTTGTAATCAATATTGTTTTCACGGCAATAGAAGGTTAGGTTTGAAAGCTGCTCAAGCCGTTTATCAGGGAAAGAGCCAATAACATTATTATAATTATAGTGCATAAAGTTACCTTTGAAACCATCTATTCCCTTAATAACTTCTGAAGGATTTAGGTCGGTAATTGCTTCATAAGAATTAAATGCAATCGTATCATCTAGCGAAGTTAATAAATCAAACAATTTCTCTATATAGGTAAACCCAATAACGGAGTCTTTTGTATTTATGAAATGTTTTTGATGTTCGTTGTATTCATAATCGCTGTAATGCTTCGTCCAGTAAATTAATGTTTCAAGGTTTGCCTCTTGAGTAAAATCAAGTCTAACGTCATAAGAAATTGAGTCAGATGTTTTTTGCATACCTATCTCAACGTTCGTCAGCAGCTTTAATAGATCAATACACTGTTCTTCTTCTTTAAAATTGTACCGGTCATATCTTATCCTGTATCTGAAATATGCTTCAGCAATCTCCTTTAAACAAAGAGGATTTCTTTCTTTAATAAGATTATGCAGGGAAGCGTTTTTATCCATAAAAAAATTTAGCAATTCAGTTGACCTCTTTTCAAGTGTATCTTTTTTTATTGTTGATAATCGACGAACTTTATAATTTAGGTTCCTTTCTTCAAGTGGAGTAATAAGAAATGCTCCATATTCTTTTTTGAAATAAATCTTATTATAATTCTTATTAAAGAACAGGAGATAGTCATTTGCTGTAAGATTTGAGTCAAGAATTATTTCGAATGGGAGAAATAATGTATTCTCCTCGATTATCCGCAAAGCGATTTCCCGTTCTTTGGGCTGCAGAAGATGATAACCTAGTGATTCATAAATTTTTTTTCTACTGGATAAAATTTTACCTATATCTCTCAAAGCATCTTTATCACCATTCAGAATTTTTTTTTCAAGGCTGTACAATGGATTTCTTACCTGACCATCAAAAATTACTTCCTGAGAAAATGAGACTGAGTAAGAACTAATTAATAAAAATATTAGAAGAAAATATTTCAAGTGATACGGTTAATTTAATGTGAATTTATATAATTTATAGAATACTAAAAAGTATTAAAATAAAAGGAGTTAGGAACTCAAAAAAACAATAATATAAAGTTGATACAATTTAAGAAAGGATATTTCTTTCTTCACATTAATACGCATAAATTAAAATCGCAAGGTTTCGTTTTCAAAATTCCAAAACGAAACCTTCAACTCTAACTCTCTAAAAAATCAATCCAAAATTTTTCAATTCAAAAGCAAAAATTATCACTAAATAATTGTAAAAACAATCCTAAAAGTGACACTAAAAAGTGAAAAAAATTGATAAAACAAAAGTATATTTTCAAAAAAGAGACTTCAGCGAAACCTTCAGCCTTACCCCAAAATTATGAACTTTAAAACCTCGCAAATTCGTTGTATTTTATATAAATGAAAAGACGGGCATTATTCAGATTATTCGATAGGTATATTGGGATTCCCATTGTCATCCTGCTTGCATTTTTCCTTAAAAGCCGCAAGCGCATCCCGATAGAAAACATTCAGAATGTGCTTTTCATAAAGCTCGCTGCCATAGGGGACTCGATTCTTTTAATCCCGACTTTGCGAACGCTGAAGCACAAGTTTCCCGATGCAAAAATTACGTTCGTTTGCTCCACGATAAACTATGCTATCTTAAAAAAAATCCCTTATATAGATGAGCTTGTAAAGGTGGATATTCATTCGTTCCTCAGGCATCCGATAAGATTTTTTACGTTCCTGAAGCAAATCCGCAAAAAGAAATACGATGTTGTAATAGATGCCGAGCAGTGGCCGCGGATATCCGTAATGATGTTTGCGCTAACAAAATATGATTATGCAATTGGCTTCTCAACTGAAAAACAGTACCGACATTTTCTTTTCAATGCTGTGATTACGCATACAAGGGACCGTCACGAGCTTGAAGATTTTCTTGCATTGCTGGAACCATTGGGAATAAACATTATGGAAGAGGATAAAAAATTAGAGTATTTTTTGAATGATAAAGATTTTAAATTTGCAGAGGAGTTTTGGCTCACCCATAATTTCGAAAATCGCACTGTTGTCTGCCTTCACCCCGGCTGCGGGGAGAACGGAAAACCGCGCGAGTGGCCCGTCCAAAATTATATAGATTTAGGAAAAAGACTAATTAAGTATGATAAGAATATTGTCATTCTGATTACCGGAGCAAGTTTCGAAGCTGAGAGGTGTGCTGAAATTGCCAACGGCATCGGCGAAAAAAATGTTCTTAATACTGCCGGACAATACGAGATAGATAATGTAGTTGCACTTGTAAAAAAAGTTAAGCTTATTGTGTGCAGTAATACGGGAATGCTTCACATTGCATCCTGTGTAGGAACTAAAACGCTCGGGCTTCACGGTCCGACGAATCCTATAAAATGGGGTTCCTATAATAAAAGTTCTGTGCTTATACAAAGCGATAAATTTTGCAGTCCTTGTTTGTATATAGGACATGATTACGGCTGCCAGGAACCGACTTGCATGAACCATATTTCTGTTGATGATGTGTTTATAAACATCAGAAAGGCTTTACAACCGGAACTCTTTCCGGTCTTTACAATACTAAATAATCAGTTAATCTAACTAAATACTTTATGGAAAATATTTCACAAACACCATTCGAATTGATTGATGAACTTGAACATGAACAGGTTGTATATTGCTCTAACAAAGAAACAGGTTTAAAAGCTATTATCGGGATTCATAATACAGCTTTAGGACCCGCGCTTGGCGGAACAAGAATGTGGCAATACGTAAATGATAAAGAAGCTCTTGTAGATGTACTCAGACTTTCACGGGGTATGACTTACAAGGCTGCAGTCGCAGGTTTAAATCTCGGCGGTGGAAAAGCAGTTATCATTGGTGATGCACGTACGCAGAAATCCGAGCAGCTTTTCAGAGCATTCGGTCGTTTCATCGAAGGTCTTTCTGGCCGTTACATTACTGCTGAAGATGTTGGGACAAATGTAAAAGATATGGAATACATTATGATGGAAACCCGTCACGTAACAGGTATCCCTGAAGAAACAGGCGGAAGCGGAGACCCATCTCCTGTAACAGCTTACGGAACATATGTTGGTATGAAGGCTTGCGCACATGAAGTATTTGGAAGTGATTCTCTTGCAGGTAAAAAAATTGTAGTGCAGGGCGCAGGCGGAAACGTCGGGAAAGCCCTTTGCCAATTCTTACATAAAGAAGGCGCAAAGATTTATGTCAGCGATATGTACGAAGATAAGCTGAAGCATTTAGTTGATGAGTGTAAAGCAACAGTTGTTGCTAAAGATGATGTTTACTCAGTTGATGCAGATATATTTTCACCTGCAGCATTGGGTGCGATTTTGAATGACGATACAATCCCGCACTTAAAAGTAAAAATTGTTGCCGGCGCAGCAAATAATCAGTTGAAAGATGAAAACAAACACGGACAAATGTTGAAAGACAAAGGCATCTTATATGCTCCTGATTATGTAATTAATTCAGGCGGTCTTATCAATGTTTATACCGAGCTTGAGGGATATAATAGAGAGAGAGCAATGAAAAAAACACAAAGCATTTATGATATCGTAAAAAATATTATTGAAATTTCTAAATCAGAAAACATTCTGCCTCACGTAGCCTCTGCGCAAATTGCAATGGAAAGAATAAAAGCAATTACCAATGCAAAGAAAATAAGAGTATACAGAGATATGAATCTTTTCAAGATGAGAAACTCGTAAATCAATTTATATAGACCTGATAGGTTTTTAATCCTGCCAGGTCAAAAGTTTTGCCGCGCTTTAGAAATAGACCGCGGCTTATTTTTTAAACAAAAAAGTATGGATACATTTGTTTGGGTGGCAGTAGTTATTTTGATAATTGTAATAGCTATTGTAACAGTAATGACATCGGTAAATAAATACAGCAACAAACTTACAAAAAAATATTTCGATAAATCTTTTGAAGACGGTGAAAAAGATCCCGGCGAAGAGGATGCCTAAAAATTTTTCGTAAGTAATATTTGAACTCAGTAATTAATATCTCATAATTTATAATTAACAAAATGACACTTTCAGGTAAACTTTTAGAAATATTCCAGACAAAGAACATCACAGATAAATTCAAAAAAAGAGAATTTGTGGTTGAGTATGCAGAAAATGCAAATTATCCGCAGACAATCTCAATGGAAATGCAGCAGGATAACTGCAACGCTTTGGATAAATTCAGCAATGGTGATTACGTAGAGGTTACATTTGATTTACGCGGAAGAAAATGGGTAAGTCCACAGGGCGATACAAAGTATTTTAATACTCTTGTAGCTTGGAAGATTTCAAAAGCAAGCGGTTCATCGGATGATTCCGGTACAGAAGAAGTGCATATCGACCCGCAAGACCCGAACGATTTACCGTTCTAAAATCTGTTATTATCCCCTCAGATTTTTTAATTTAAAATTATTTTATGTCGGAGATGAACACCGGCCAAAAATCTGGGGAAAAGAAAATTTACAGAAAGAGGAATGTATTCCTTTCTGCTCTTTTTAATCTCTTAACTCCCGGCTTAGGATATTTTTACTTAGGAGAACTCCGCTTTTCTATCCTCTTTGCTTTTCTTTATCCTTTTGCATTTATAACCGTTAACTATACGTGCGTTCATCTTCCTGCCAAAGTAAATTCAATTTTCTTTTTAGTCTGCTATTTTATTTTAATTTCCTTTCCTGTTGTTCATGTAATCGTAAAAATTATACGAAGCGGAAACAATAAATTTTATGTAATTAAATATTCGAACAAAGTAATATTCTATATAATTTTTTTAGTAACGGCATTTCTTTACTCAAGCTATTTAAAAGATTTAACATTTGAGCTGCACAGCATAACTACACCAAGCATGGAAAATACTTTAATGGTAGGGGATAGAATACTCGTAAGATATAATCATTACGGAATCTATGAATCGTTATTTGAAAAAAGAATCTTTGATTTTCACTCCCCCAAAAGAAACGAAGTTGTAGTATTCTCAACTGAAAGGAAACTGCGCAGAGTTGTTTATCTGAAAAGAATTATAGCAGCTCCCCATGATACTCTCAGAATTATTGCTAAACAGGTTTATGTAAACGGAGTTCCAGAAGCAGCAAATAAGAATTATAAGTATGATAATGCTATGGTATCGCAAGATTATAAAAATAACAACCTGTATCCGTCAGGTGCGGGTTGGAATGAGGATTATTACGGGCCGCTTTATATTCCTGCGAAAGGTGATAAGATAAAAATAGATTCTACTAATATTTTTATATTCCAACCGATAATAAAAAAAGAAATTGAGGATAGTGTAAAAGATAAAACAAAATATATACAGGAAATAATTGCGAAAGGTGAATACGTTGTGCAAAATAATTATTATTTTATGATGGGCGATGATAGGGATAATTCTCTCGATAGCCGTTACACGGGCCTTGTATCCGAAGAAGAAATTTTAGGCAGAGCAGAGTTTGTTGTATTTAATATTTATGACTGGGGAAGAACGGGAATTAATTTGAGGTAGGAGAAATTTACTGTATCTATAAGATTAAGTAACTTTTATATTGATAACACGATAATAATCATCCATTATGTCCGATGAAATAACAGTTAAAGAAATTTCTGAAGAAAAGTACACTCCCAGAAAATGGTGGCTTGCCGCTTTATTAAATTTAATTATCCCAGGACTGGGAATATTCTATTGCGGAGAGTTTACATTAGGAATTTTGTTCGCTGCGTTGTATCCACTTATGAAAACTTTAACCTTTTTTGCTTCAATATATCTCACACAACATTATCGGGGAGGGGCTGTAGATAGCTTCTATTTATACTCTTTTTTAATCCTTCTTATATATCCAATTGTTCTCGTTAAAAAGAAAAAGGAATATACTATAAAGGAAAATAATAGCGGAACTATTTATGCCTCGTTTATATTGCTTTATATCGTTTATAAGATTATCATTTTTGATTTCAACTTTGATTTGTATTCGGTTGACAATGAATGTATGACGAAAACTTTAGAAAATAAGGACGAGGTTGTAGTACAAATGAGCAGATATGGATTTTATCTCCCTTTCTTCAATAAAAAAATTGTAAACTGGTCTTCTCCTAAAAACAATGATGTTGTTCTTTTTTTCCCCGATGAAAACTGGAATAAAAGTCCTGAAAAGTTTTTATGTAGCAGAGTTGTTGGAACTCCGGGTGATACTATTATGATTAGAGATAAAACATTAGATGTTAATGGAATACTTGAACCGGCAAAAATAAAAAATAAATTCGATGATATAATAAGAGATACTGCATGGAAAACATCCGTTATCTATCCGGCAAATATTAAATGGGGTTTTAATTATTACGGACCTATGCAAGTTCCAGGGAAGGATTTTATAATAAAAATAGATTCTTCAAATATTTCATTGTGGAAACCGTTAATCTTCGCCGAGAATCCTCCCGATAAACTTGATCCGGATAATTCCAATGCTGAAAATAAATATATAGAGGGTTTGGCAAGAACAGTATTGAAAGATGGGCAATACAGGGTAAGAAAAAATTATTATTTTCTCTTGCCTGATAACAGAACGGAATTGGTTGGTAACAGAGTGAATGGATTAATTTGCGAAGACGATATTGTAGGAAAACTTCACTATATCCTGAGCAATTTTGATGATAAACAGAACATTGATGAAAAAAGAGGAGGTATGAAGATAGAATAATCTCTACGTTCCCACCTTCTTCTTTATCAGATCAATAATCAAATCATAATCCGGCGCATGCTCAACGAAGTCGAGATTATCAGACGGAATTATTAAAATAGGTGAGAGAGTATAATTTGAAATCCACTCTTCATAGCTGTTGTTTAATAATTCAAGATAAGAAACATCGATATCTTTTTCAAAAACTCTGCCGCGCTTCTGAATTTGCTTTACAAGTGTTTTAGTATCTGCTTTAAGATACACAAGCAAGTCGGGCGGTCTGAGGAAGTAAGTCATTTCGGCAAAGAGCTGACGGTAGTTTGCATAGTCGCGGTCGCTCATGTTTCCCATAGTATGTAAATTCTTTGCAAAGATTTCAACGTCTTCGTAAATGCTTCTATCCTGTATCACGGATTTTTCATTGATAAGAATTTCCTTATGAGTTTTAAATCTATGCGATAAAAAATATACCTGAAGATTGAACGACCAACGTTTCATGTCATCATAAAAATCTTTTAAGTACGGATTATCATCAACTGATTCAAAATAAGGTGTGAAGTCGAACTGCTCGGCAATTTTTTTTGTAAGCGAAGATTTTCCTGAGCCTATATTACCGGCAATGGAAATGAAAATTTTCTTTGAGGTCATGGGTTAAGGTACCTTAAGTAAATTTTAAAAAAGAATTTTCAAAAAAGAATGTATGGCTGAGTTGGAATAAAAAGACCGTCCTGCATTCACAAGACGGTCTTTGATTGGATAGAAATTTATGCTGTTACTTCTGCTTTTTCCTTCTTTACTGCTGTTTCCGGAACGAGCGCTTTTTTCTTTTCTTTTATCTTTGTAGCAGCTTTGCCTGTTAAACCTCTCAGGTAATAAAGCTTTGCTCTTCTGATAGAACCTTCTTTTACGATCTCAATTTTTGCAATTCTAGGTGAGTTCATAGGGAAAATTCTTTCGACGCCAACGCCGTTAGAAATTTTTCTGACGCGGAATGTTTTGCTGATGCCGCCGCCTTTTATTCCCATAACAATACCTTTGAAAAGCTGAATTCTTTCTTTATCGCCTTCGATAACTTTTACAGATATCGAAACTGTATCGCCGACGTGAAATTCCGGACGGTCCGTTCTCAATTGCGCCGCTGTTACTAAATTAATTATTTTTTCCATTTTCGTTTACTCCTTGTGTCGTAATGGTGTTTATTATTTTTTATTAAAAAACTCTGTGATTTAAACTTTACTTCCGCCGAACTATCTTCCCCCTCCTTTATAAGGAGGGGGGCAGGGGGAGGTCTGAATTTATAATTTTTTCCGTCCCAAACAGGGTTTGGAATGGAGTTCAATTAGTGAAGACTTATTTATAATTCTGAATTACTTCTTCTTACTCTTTCTGTATTTTGCTTTTGCTTTCTTCTCCCGCCACTCTTTTATTTTAGCGTGGTTACCTGAAAGAAGCACAGCGGGTACTTTGTATTTTTCGTATTTCTCAGGTCGTGTATATAACGGAGCATCGAAAACCGCATCAACTTGAAATGTATCTGTTAAAGAACTCTCCGAATCGCCAAGCGCTCCCGGAATTAATCTTGCAACCGAATCCATAAAAATCACTGCGGCTAAATCTCCGCATGATAAAACAAAATCTCCTATGGATACTTCCTCTGTTGCCAGATATTTTATAACGCGTTCATCAATTCCTTTGTAGTGACCGCAGAGCAGCATGAAGTTTTGTTTCAACGAGAAATCGTTTGCTGCTTTCTGGTTCAATCTCTTTCCCTGCGGAGAGAAATTTATTATCGCATCGTAATCGCGTTCACTCTTTAATTTATCTGCGCATCTGAAAAACGGCTCAGGTTTCAGTATCATTCCTACTCCGCCTCCGAAAGGTGGAGCATCTATCTGCCTGTATTTCCCTTCGGCGTAATCTCTTAGATGGTGAACATGTACTTCAACTAATCCTTTTTTAACAGCTCTGCCTATCAGTCCGTTTTCTATCGGTGATATTACAATCTTCGGGTTTGCTGTTAAAATATCAAATCTCATTCTCTATGTGTTCTCCCCCTTACCAAGGGGGAGTTAGAGGGGGTTTAAAGTGTAATTAAAATTTCAAATCTTTCGTTAAACCACCCCTAGCCCCTCCTTGGTAAGGAGGGGAACTAGTAAATTTTATATTAAAGTGTTTCTTATTGAGTATATCTTTCTACTTTATACTCTCTTCTTAATACTAACTACTCAATGAATCCTTCTATTAATTCCACATCAATTCTTTTTTTCTCAGCATCAATTTTCTTTACAAACTCATCGCGGTAGGGAATCAGTATTTCTTTTCCCTCAGCGCTTTTTATATTGAGTAAATCATCCGACCCGTAGTTATCAACTTTTACAATCTTGCCTAGTAATTCGTTTCCGTTATATACTTCAAAATCAGTTATCTCGTAATGAAAATACTTTCCCTTTGGGAGGCTGAGTCGCTCATCTTCAGGTATCAGTATTTCAAAATTTACAAACTCTCCTGCTTCTTCTCTGGAATTTATTCCTTCAAACTTCATTGTTATCTGCGTTGTTGTTACGTCGCATTTTTCAATCTTGAATTCAAATTCATCCTTAGGATTCAAAGCGAATAAAGATTTCCTCCCATCAAAAAGAAAAACTCTTTTCAATTTCAGAAATCTTTCAGGATAATCTGTAACAGGGGTAATTTTCAAAATCCCTTTTATGCCTAAGCATGCACCGACTCTTCCTATTGTAATAAAATCTTCGTAGTTCAATATTTATTGTTCAGTTATTACTTTTCATTTTTTTCGTGTCTGTCAGGAATTTCAAGAATTGCTATCATGCCTTGCTTTGCAGCTATTGCTCCAAGTAAGGTTCGGATTGCCTTGGCTGTTCGCCCTTGCTTTCCGATAACTTTTCCTGTTTCCGCTTCATCAACGAAAAGTCTGTACTTAATTTTATTACCGTCTTCTGTTTCTTCTATAACAACTGCTTCAGGTTTATCAACCAAATGTTTGGCAATAAATTCAATGAAGTTTTTCATAATGATTCTCCTTTGGGGGTTTAGAATAGGAAATCTTTTTTTAAAGAAAAACTTTTTTTTCGAGATACAGAGCAAATTTGTACTACTAATTTCGCATCAATAAAATTTCTAATGCGGAATTCTCTCCTTACTCGTTTTTGCCCTGCCCTGATTGTATTATATATCGTCTCTTGCCAGAGAAATTACTTTAATTCTTAAGCAGTTTTTGCTGCTTTTGCTTCTTCTTCTTTTTTAGCTTTTGTTTCTTTTCTTCTTAGTTTCTTAGCCTTAGCTGTTTCTGCTTTTCTGCTTTTATCAGCCATGAACTTTGCATATTCATCGTTTATCTTTGTTTCATCTGCGCCTTTTCTTGTAAGGTGAAGTTTAAGCATAAAGCCTTCTTTGCTTAAGATACTTCTTACAGTATCAGTCGGCTGTGCGCCGTTATTAAGCCAGTAGCTTACTCTTTCATCTTTCAATGTTATTACATTTGGCTCTTCATTCGGATTGTAGTGACCGACTGATTCAATGAATCTGCCGTCTCTTGGCGAACGGGAGTCTGCTGCAACTATTTTGTAAACGGGATAAGCTTTCTTTCCCATTCTTTTTAGTCTTAATTTAACCACGTGTTTGTGTATCTCCTTTTATATTATTAATTATTTTTTATTTTAAAATTTCATTTGGTTCATAAAGTTCGGCGGCAGTTTCATTTTCTTCATCATTCCTTTAGCTTTGTTCTCGTTAAAACCTTTCATCATTTTTGCCATATCTTCAAACTGCTTCACAACTTTATTTACTTCATGTATCTGGTTACCGCTGCCATTGGCAATTCTTCTTCTTCTCATACCGTTGAGAATTTTCGGATTTGCTCTTTCTTCCTTAGTCATTGATTGAATAACTGCCTCAACCCTTACCATTACTTTTTCGTCGATTTCTTTTCCCTGCATTGCTTTTGCTGCGCCCGGAATCATAGAGAGTAAGCTGGTAAGCGAACCCATTTTTTTAATTTGTTTGATATACATTAAGAAGTCATCGAAGTCGAATTTATTTTTCGATAATTTCTCTTCCATCTTTCCTGCTTCGCTGAAATCAAAATCCTGCTGAGCTTTTTCTACAAAGGAAACAATATCACCCTTGCCTAAAATTCTGCCGGCCATTCTTTCAGGATAGAACTCTTCAAGCGCTTCAAGCTTTTCACCTATACCAACAAACTTAATCGGCTTCTGCACAACTGCTTTAATAGATAGAGCCGCACCGCCTCTTGTATCACCGTCTAATTTTGTAAGTACTACTCCATCGAAGTTAAGTTTTTCATTGAAGCTCTTTGCAGTGTTCACTGCATCCTGACCTGTCATCGCATCTACTACGAATAAAATTTCCGCAGGGTTAACTGCATCTTTTATTGCGCGGACTTCATTCATCATCTCTTCATCTATCGCTAAACGTCCCGCAGTATCTATTAATAAAGTATCTTTTGCATTTTCTTTGCAGTACTGTATCGCTGCCTTGGAAATTTTTACCGCATCTTTTTCACCGTCAATTGAAAATACAGGAATGCCGATTTGCTTTCCTAAAACCTTCAACTGCTCAATAGCAGCAGGTCTGTAAATATCGCAGGCTGCAAGCACAGGCTGTTTGCCTTTTGATTTAAGATGCTTTGCAAGCTTTGCCGAAAAAGTTGTTTTACCCGAACCCTGTAGACCGACCATCATAATAATGGAAGGGATATCGTTCGAGAAATTTAAGTCAGCTTTCTCTGCGCCGAGAAGATTTACAAGCTCATCGTTAATTATTTTAACGATTAACTGTCCCGGTGTTATGCTTAGTAGTACATTTTGTCCAAGTGATTTTTTCTTTACCTCTTCAAGGAATGAAGTTACTACTTTGTAGTTAACATCGGCATCAAAAAGCACTCTGCGGATTTCGCGGAGCGATTCGTCTATATTTTTTTCTGTTATCTTGCCTTCACCGCGTATTTTTTTTAGTACGCCTTCAAGCTTAGATGATAAATCGTCAAACATTCGTTTTCTCTGTGTGTTACAGGTCCTCGTTGCGAAGCTCCAGCTTCGTAACGCATAATCTTTTTAAGCAAAAAAATCGTTCCGACACTGGAGTATCGGAACGAGAGTAATTGAAATTTTTTGCTTTGTGATTACAAAATACGAATACTAACCCATTTTTACAAGGGATTTTACGATGTGTGAACGGCTTTTTTAAAACCTAAGTACTGTAAATATAGAAGTTGAGATTTTTTAATTTGTAGAGCGAGCGGGTATTTTAAAAATTACTTAGCATTTTTCCCTATGGCAAGCTTACTTCCATTACTATAAATAATAAAATATGCTTTATCTTTGTAAGTGCAGACAAGTTCATTTCTGCTTACTATATCTCCCGTTACTTCAGGAAAATTGCTTTGATAGTATATATTTTTATTAACGGATATATTGAGTGTGAGTTTAGAGTTATTCACTCGTGTGAAAGTAAAGAAAGACTGCGAAACTCCGGATTCGCCAAAAGTTCTTGCAAATACATCGGGACCATATGCATAGCCTGCATCAAGGAACTTACTACCTGTAAAATATCTGAACGAAGTGCTGCCAATAGACGTTTGACTTTGAAGCAACCCGTTATCAAGAGCAGTCATAAAATACGGAGTGACAGGATAATTTTCAGAATACACCTTATCAGCATTGCCGCCATTCATTTTATAGATAAAAGCCAATGTAGTTGACTGCTTGAAAGAAAACATGTAAACATCATTGTTTACCTTTGCAAAAAGATACGGAGTTTGGTAGTCTGTGAGGTCGTAATCTTTTAAAACTCCATTATTAAACACAAAGTAATCACTCGAACCGGACTGTACTTGTGAAGCAACATAAAACTTATACTTTGATTCTATTAAAAGTCCTACAAGATTGTGAAGGTACGTATTGGTATGAGGCGCAACAAAAGTTGCAACTACGCCGTTATCGTAAATTTTTATTACCTGATTATTTGTAGCAGCGGATTTCCCTAAAAATATCGCATAGGTACTATCGTAAGCTTTTACATCGTAAGGTTTAAAGGTGTCATCTTGAAAGTTAATAACAGTTTTAACTCCGCGATTGTAAATATATCCGTTGCTGCCTGCCATAAAAATTATATTTTCACTTCCCGCAGACATTTTTGTTACATCGCCGAGATTTGCATTTTCGGTGACTTCCCAGTTGTAGTAAGTTGTCATATTCGTTGAACCTAATCCTACACTGACTGTTGAGTTTGTTATTGTATTACTGCACGAAAAAAATGCTAAGGATAGAAATATTACTATGAAGAGATAATAAACGCGAAGAATTTTCATTAGGGGATATTTTATTTACACTAAAATAGAAAAAGAAAATTCTCCGTGCTTAAAGAAAAAAACGAATTGTACTTGAGTTTATAAGCAAAATCGAATATAAATTGATATTTCTTAAATATTTGTTGCAAAAAAAATACTTGAATTTTTCATCTCTGAATATTCACAGGGCTCGCTCAATCTGCTTCCCTTCGGGAGGTTGGAAAGCAGGAGGGAACCGTGCAGAAAGACAAACCTATTTTACTTCTATTCTATTTTCTACTGTGTCACTACTGCCTTATACAACGTCCTACTATTATAATTCGGATAAAAATAAAAATGATTATCTCTGTAGTTGCTTATAGTAAAATTTCCTTTATATGGAAACTGTGTCAGCCCTGTAGGGAAATTCGTTTGCGGAGTAAGTTCTATACCATCCCAAACATAAGCATTGGATGAACCGTAATGCAGATTGATTTTAAAAGCAACGAACTTGTACCTCGATTCTCCCGTTAATCCGAAAATATGTTCATCGTTATCAAAAAGATTATACGTAAGAAAATGGTTCCATCCCTGCTCTGTAAAGTAAGAGAATTTTTGAGTAACGGTATCAGCTGTAATTTTTATCAGGTCGTTTGTAGTGTAAAATAATTCAGAGAAAATATGTATGTACTCAGGTTCAGTCCAAAGATATACAGGTCCGGCTTCAGTTACTTTGTAGTAAGAGGTTCCGTGGATGGGGGCATTAACCGCTTTAATGTATATATTGTTATTGGCTTTGAAAAATTCTTTCGGAGTATTACCCTCATTCAACTCAAACTCGGTAAAGATTCCGTTTTGAAAAAGAAAATATTTATTTGATTCCGGATAGAGTTTTACAAAGAATTTATCTTTACTAATA
>JBBRQV010000080.1:0-13754 GCA_038225955.1 Ignavibacteria bacterium
AGCATCGGAATTGCTGAATGATTTATAAGTATAAACCATTCCTTTCATCACACTAGTCTTGAGCCCTGCAGAGCTTGTATCGATTCCTTTCGATAGAGCTGTCTTTCTTTGCAGCTTGTAATTTATGTAATCAACAAGTATAAGTTTCCAGAATCTGTAAGGATAATTCGTTTCATGAATATGGTTCATTATCTTTACCATTTCATAAACAACCTCTTCAAACTCCCTTATGTTTTTTACAAAGTCAGGTTTAAGAGTTTCGCCTTTATAAAAATTATCAATCGTTAAAATTTCTTCCATCGCTACAGACTCTTTAGTCCTCGTCTTCGTAGTAACCCTTTCCAACCAGAATATATTTGTCGTCTTTATAATTTGGTCTCTTGTTTGGAGTAATTTCAAACTCGCATTTATCTTCAACTCTTGGCAATCTTGCTTTCTCTATTTCATCTTTAGACTCGTTAACAGGTAGATTTTCGTTTATCAATCTCCACTTCCAGTTTTCATCTCTCTCCCATATTTTTTTATTTCTATGCTGGTCCATTATAAATTGAAAACTGTTATCTGTAATTCCTAGCCAGTCAAAAAATAACTGTAAATTTTTCGGCTCGATACTTCTATATTTTTTTACATGCTCAAGTCCTTCCTCGCGGCTCATTCTTCTTAATCTTATTTCACGCGAAGCATGGTCTGTAACTTTACCGTAGCCGTGCTTGCAGTATTTTATATAATCATGAACATCTGAATAATTAAAGCAGTCAACATCGTTATAAGTATCAAATGTTCTTGTTTGGTAGTCACTTTCATATCCGAATTCGCGAATCATTTTTTCATGCTGCGCCTTGCTATCCCATCTGAGATAATTGTTTAGATAAATTCCTCTTACACCAACACGTTCAAGCTCTTTATCATCGGGATATTTATAAGGAATAATATCATGCTCAGTTAGTCCATCGAAGTCGTCAATCAAATCTTCTGCTTCAAATCCCATAATATCGTGTTCCTTGCGGTATTTTCTTGTCATTTCAACTTCATCAAGGTGAGAGAACATTCCTACCTGGTCAACTCCCTGATGCGCGCCCCATATTATTAAAGGGATTTTAAATTTTGTAGCAACCTGCACCGGATAAACTGTTTGACCTGCAAGGCAATGCCAGTACATGCTTCCCATTTTCCTCATCGTTGCGCGGGTGATTTTTTTCACTACATCGGGATTAACTGTCTGCATCATAATATCACAGTCAAACACAATTCGAAGATTGGCAAGATTTCTTATTCCTAAATCAGTATTATATTGCTTATTGTAAGTAACAAGCAGGGGATTCATTCCATATACATTTTTAATTGTATGGACTATGAAATGCGAATCACGCGCTCCGCTCACAGGAATAATACAGTCGTAATTATTGCCCGAAGTATTTCTATACTCGTCTAAAATTTTTCCTAGTTTTTCGCCGCGCGGTTTCCAATCGAGAGTATCTTTCTCTTCATGGACTCTGCATCCGCTGCAAATACCTTCTTCATCGAAGGTAATGTTTAATGGATGGTTCTCAGGATATAAGCACCGCTTACAAAATTTCATATAATTTCTTTTTCAATTTTTATAAAAAGCATTTCTTCCAAAGTTATATCATCTTTCTTTTTTAATCTTAATTCAGAATCAAAACTGCACTCATTATAATCAGCGTGAGTTTCAAGTCTCACCTTTGTTTCTTTTAAAATGTTTGCCTTTGTTGTATTTACGCTATGCTCTGTAAAGTGGAAGAAGTTTGCAGCACATATTGCGCTGGCATTTGTTTTAGTCAAAGCTTGAATAAAATCATTTGCATTCTTCGCGCCGCCGCAGCAAATCACAGGCACTTTAACTTTATCACATACACTGTTAATTAATTCTAAATCAAATCCTTGGTATGAGCCGTCTCTGTCAACTGAGTTAATTAAAATTTCACCTGCGCCAAGCTCCTGTGCTTTAAAACAAAAATCGGCAGGAGAAGTATCAATAGTTTTACCTGTAACGTAATCATAGACTCTATACCCTTTATCTGTTTTCACTGCATCAACTGAAACGACTATGCACTGGTCACCGAAAATATGCGCTGCTTCTGTAATTAACTTAGGATTTTTTATTGCTGCTTGATTCAAAGAAATTTTATCTGAACCGCAATGCATCATTTCTTTTATATGTTCTATTTTTGTTATTCCTCCTCCGATTGTAAGAGGAACGTGGCACTTTAAAGTTGCTTTTCGAATTTGTTCAAAATCAGGCTCTGCATTTTTTTTAGATGCAGAAATGTCTGTGAGTATAATTTCATCAATACCCCAGTTATTAAGGAACTCAAGCGCAATTGCAGCCTTTCCAACAGGTAAATATTTTTTGAAATTTATACTTTGAACAACGATGCCGTCTTTTACAACAACATTTGCTACAATTCTTTTCTTTAACACTTTATTATATTGAATTTAAAAATCCTCTGAAAAATTTTAAGCCGTTTGTCTGGCTTTTTTCAGGATGGAATTGAACTCCGAAAATGTTGTCTTTCTGCACAGCGGCAGTTACTTTCTTTCCGTAATCACACCACGCAGCCATTATATCATCAGCACAATCAAAATAATAACTGTGGTCAAAATAAAAATTTGAATCGTTTTCTATTCTATTGAACATAGGCTCTTTATTCCCGATTGAAATATTATTCCAGCCTACATGTGGAATTGCAAATTTTTCAGGCAATTCTAATTTTTTTACTTTGCCCTTCATCCAATTCAGTCCCTTATGCCATCCGTTCTCTTCCGAGCCTTCTGACAACATCTGCATGCCAACGCAGATTCCAAGTATAGGTTTTTTCTTTACAAGAACCTCTTCGTTAAGAAGGTCCTCTAAATTTCTAACTCTTAAATTTTTGATTGCTTCTTCATACGCACCTACGCCGGGCAAAATTAATGCATCAGCTTTTTTTATCTGCTCTTCACTATCTGAAATTTTAAGTTTTTTATAACCTAAGTATGATATAGCGTTTGAAACGGAATGTGTATTCCCTACACCGTAATCTATTATAACTATGTTTTGCTTATTCATTATAAACCGACTCCCACTTTAAATTTAGACTTCCATTTTCCGTCAGTGCCTCGTTCAAATAAATCTCTGTTAACTGATTTGTCAACCTGTTTCCAGAAATCTTCGACTGAAATTCTGAGATACTTGCAGTAACTGTTTACATATTTATCTGAACATTTTCCATCGTAATTTTCTACAATTTTAATTGCAGTTTCAATCGACATTCTTTTATTTCTGATTTCTTCATTCACATAATCAGGAATTCTGCCGAATCCGAATTTATAATATTTTATCATCTGATTCATAGTCATCCATTCTTCATCAAGCGCAGTAACTCCAAGCGGGTCACCAATATCCTGCGGAGGTTCGTTTCTGATTTCAAGTCCTCTTAACGCAGAAAAATTTCCGTTATCCATAAACGACCAGTCTTTCCAGAAATATCCGAGATAAGTTATTCTTAGATTTGCTTCCTCCATTTCTTTTTCTGAAGGATAGCAATATTGAAGGATTTTATTCCTTTTAACTTCTTCACTTAGCAGCCATGAAATATCTCCACCCTGAAGTGTATTTGCTTTACGCATATTATTTCCATCGGCTCCGGTTTTTCCCATTACATTCAAATCACCTAACTGCAGCGCAGCATTTTCACCCCACCATATAAGCGGGATTTGATAAGCGATTGCAACACGCGGCACACTGCTGAACAGAGCAAGCTCTGTTGACTTACACCAGTTTGTGAATTCAAAAAATCCTTTATGCATTAATTTGCGCCATAGTTGTGGCGCGGGATTGATTGTAATGCAATCGAATCCGTGATTAATCATGTTAGAGACATTATCAACACCTCTTTGTGACACCTGTTCAGGTGGATAACTTAAGCAAACCAACAGAGGATTCATCTTCAAAACTTCTTTGACATAAAAAGCCTGTCGGGTGCTATCCTTGCCGCCGCTGACTCCTATGATGCAATCATATCCCGATTGATTGTGCGCTTTTCCAAAGGCAACAATCTCATCAAGTTCTTTTCTTCGTTCTTCCCAGTCAACATCGGCAAGTGTTTCAAAATAATTGCATGCAGGGCATACTCCATTCGCATCAAATTTAGTTCCGGGACGTGTATCGCTCTGTAAGCATTTCTTGCAGTATTTCATTTTCTAATTAATTTTATAATCAATTTAATTTATCAATTCCCGTTTCAGCGCAGTGCCTTTAGGGAAATCTTTGGTAAATTTTTTTCCAATTACTTCTTTATAATGTTTAGGATGCATTCCGTATCCGGGCCTGATAGATTTTATATTTGCCTCTGTTAATACTTCTCCTGCTTTTACATCGTTAACTATATATAGTGACCTTGAAAATTCTCTTCCGCTTTTTTGTTTATCGGTAAGATTGTAATTAACTTCGCCGATAGCTTTCTCTGCTTCTCTTACAGATTTTACCATAGCAAAAAATTCTTCTTCGTTCAGTGAGAACGAAGCATCAGGTCCGCCGATAGCTCTATCAAGTATAAAATGCTTTTCAATAATTTTTGCTCCAAGAGATGTTGCGACAATTGGAACCGAAATTCCCATCGTATGATCTGAGAGTCCGCTTATCACATTAAATCTTTCAGATAAGTCTTTCACCATCAACATATTTGCTTCTTCTACAGGGGCAGGATAACTTGATGTGCATTTTAATAAAGCAATATTATTGTTGCCTTGTCTCTTGCACGCATCAAGCGCTAACTGTATATCTTCAAGCTCTGCAATTCCTGTTGAGATAATTACCGGCTTTCCTTTCGAAGCAACATACTCAATCAAAGGAATATCCGTAATTTCAAACGATGCAATTTTATATGCGGGTGCGTTCAAACTTTCTAACAAATCAACTGCAGTGTTATCGAAAGGGGATGAGAAGCAAACCAGCCCTTCATCTTCAGCTGCTTTAAATAATTGCTCGTGCCACTCCCATGGAGTATATGCTTCTTTGTATAAGTCGTATAAATATTTTCCATCCCAGATTGTTCCTTGCTTTAATCTGAAGTCATCAGTCTTTGAATCGATTGTAATTGTATCTGCGGTGTATGTTTGCAATTTAATTGCATCAGCGCCAACTCTCTTCGCAGCTTTAATTGTTGCAAGAGCATTATCAAGACTTCCGTTATGATTAGCGGATAGCTCAGCAATAATAAATACCGGACCGTCCTTGCTTATTTTAAAATTGCCTATATTAAATTCCTGTATCACTATATTACTTTCTCATATTTAATTCTGTATGTCTCAATAGTTTTGGTGAAACCTAATCTCTCAAATGCTTTTACGGAAGGAACATTTTCTTCCATTACATAACCTATAATTTTTTTTAGGCTCAGATTTTTATTCTGGATTTCTTTTTCAAGAAACTCTAATCCGTTTGTTAAAATAATCTGTCCCAAACCTTTTCCGTGATACTTAGGCGCTATTAAATAACTTATCACTGCTTCTTTATCTTTCATATCGAATCGGATGGAGCCGATTTTGTTTCCCTCTGTTTCAGCAATAAGATATAAGCAATTTTCATCAGTTAATTTCTTTGTAAGCCAGTTAGTATGCTCTTCCTTTGTAATTTTATTCTGATTAAAAGAATAAGCTCTTACTGCAGCATCTGAAGCCCATTCATAAGTTGTTTCTAAATCTTCTTCGCTTGCAATTTTTAATTTGACTTTATTTCCTGCTGCTAGCTGAAGAAAAAGCCTTAGCAATCGTTCTTTAGATTTTCCGTCAAGTTTTTTTTGTTCAGAAGCAGTATTGCTCATACTTGCTTTGATTGCAGAACTTAAGTTTTCTTTGTTAAAATTTTTTCCATCAATGAAATAACCTGATTGCAAATAATTATTGTAAACATATTTTTGATTATCTACCGACATTCCTGAAATTATTTTACATCCTGATGTAAGCGCTTCAAGTAAAATTCCGCTTGAAGGAACAATTGCTAAATCAGAACTTGACATAAGTGCAGCCATTTCTTTTGCATCAATAGAGTTATAATATTTTATGCGTGAATCCTTTTCAATAAATTTTTTCAAACTCCCTTCATGCAAATAACCGGAACCTGTTACAACTATAATTTTTTTGAACTCAAAACCTGAAATAATTTTTAAAGTGCTTTCAGTAAAATTATTTGCATCTCCACCACCGAAACAGATAAAAACTGTTTCAACTTTATTAATTACTCTTTGTTTTGAGGCTTGACTAATAAATTCCGGTCTGAGTAAAGCGTAATCTGTGCCAAGTGCAAATTGTGTGCTAAGCTTAGCTTTGTAACTTTCAGCTTTGATTCCCGGCGCGTGATTTATAATTAAATCAGCCACGAATTCTTTATCATGTAAATCATCTAGGCACACTAACTTTGAGCCCGTCTCTTTTGTTTTCTTTTGAAATTCTGTTTTAAATTCATAACCATCTAAGACCACAATGTTTTCATTACTTATCAATTTAAGAGTCCCATCTTCCGAGTTGATTTTCTGAAACTCAAATCCGTTATCTTCTATTTTTTTTTTAATTGACTCAGGAATTTCTTCACATATAAAACTAATAGCAAAATTATCTTTGAGCATCTGAGCAAGAGCAATGCTTCTTATTAAATGCCCCAATCCTATTTCTGAATTACCATCTGCTCTAAAAAAAACTCTTTGCATGAATTAATTCCTTAACTGATTATACCTTCAACGAAGGGCAGGTCATACGCTAGGTCCGAAGTTAATTTTTTCCCGATGAGTTCATTGCCATAAGGAAAACCTACTTCTGACTCAATCATTTTGTACTTAACATCATTGGCAGAAATCATATCACCTGTTTTCATATCTTTTGCCGAAACTGCTTTAAGCTGTCTTGACGTATATTTTATTTCACTTTTATTTAATGATTTTAAATCAGGGAACTCTGCTCCACTCTCAATCAAATTATTTATATCCTTCAATATGTTTTCAATTGATTCCTTAGATGAAGAAGTAATGTAATCGAGTCTGTTCTCGCCTTCTGTAACTGCAATGTGCTTTTCAAAAAATCTTGCGCCGAGCATATACGCAACTGAATGCAAATTCCGTGACCATGGATTATCAAACTTTGAATGGTCTGCATATCCGATTTGCATTTGCGGATAAACCTCTTTCAGTAGCGGAATTTTTCCTATAGCACTTTGATACAGCTCCGTTGGAAATCCCTGATGACCGAACATTAACACTTTTATCTTATCACCGAAATATTTTATCTTTTCATCAACTTCATCTTTTGTTCTTCCACCCATTCCCAAAATTAAATCGCAATGCGATTCTTTAATGATAGAAAGTATGGGTGTGTAATTAAAATTTACCGGGTGAATATCAATGTATGAAATATATTTTTTCCACTCGTCTCTTGCAAACTCGGCCGCCTTCTTATCCGTCGGCATATATACAATATCAAGTCCACTCTCTTTTGAATACTTAAATATTCTTTCCCAGTCACCTTTGCTTATCATGGCAATCTTGAAAGCTTCGTAGTTAGGATTTGCCCGTGAAATAAAATCATCATACTCACCAATGACCTGAAACTTAATTCCGTGCGCACCTGCTTCTGCAGTTCTTTTAATAAGCTCCATCATATATGCAACATCGCCCTGATGAATAAAAGCCGTTTCAGTATAGAAAAAAAACTTATCTTTCAAAATTTTAATTTGTTTTTATTGATACGTTTGATGCAGGGTCTTCATCTGTTCGCTGCTTTCCCATTTCAGTACAATGTAAATTTATTTTTCCAATCTCAGGATGCTCATCAAGAAAGCTTACAATTTCACCTGCAGAAGCTTTCATCAGTTCGGGACCGTACTCACTATATAGCTTTGTAAAAAACTCATGATCTTCGGGATAGTCAAGCGCTATGCGATAATTTTCTTTTCCTTTAATGTTTGCTTCAGGTGCTTTTAAATGCTCAACCTGGAAATAATCTGTTTTCAAAAAATAATAAAGCCAGTATTCTGTTGCCCCATCGTTTTTTAAATCGACTACTCTCTGCATAGCTTCAGGTTTTAAACATGAAATATAAAGACCTGTCGGCATAGTGAAACAATTTATTAAGTCAGCATTGGATTGCTTGAACTGCTCTATTGCAAGCGGAATAAATTCAACGGGGAGTAGAGGACAATCAGCCGTCATATTAATTACATAATCGAGATTATATTTTATTCGTGCTTCATTAAGTCTTTTTATAACATCTTCTCTGTCGCCTCTGTAACATTTAACTCCCTGCTCTTCAGCAACTGTTTCTAAAGGATCATCCTGCTCATCAATGGAAGTGCATAAAATAATTTCATCAAGATATTCAGAAATCTTAAGGCGTTTTATTAACTGAGTAATATAATTCTCTTCGCCAAAGGGCAGTAATAATTTTTTTGGTAATCTTGAAGACTTAAGTCTTGCCGTTATTAAAAATCCAACTCTCAATTATTAGATTATTTTACTTCCTTCGTCAATTTTCTCTATTACTTCCATAACCTGCATTGCAGAGTTATATGTCGCATTAATACTTTCGTTACCGTTAATAAATCCTATAAAATCTTTTAACTGATTCAGATACATATCGTTAAAAGCATTTGTATCATATCTTAAAACTTCTTTTGGTTCTGCATCATCATAGCTATGAAAAGAAATCCCCTGCATATTCCAGGAATATTTTCCTTTATCTGAGAAAGCCTCTCCAACGTTAACATTTACCGGAGAGAAAAAATCCAATTCGAAATTTATTCGTGCTCTCGATGAAGTCTTTGCAGTGAAGTAAGCAAAGTCATCGGTATCCATCTCAAGATGGGAAATTTTATCTGTAACTCCTGCCATGCTTACAGGCATTCCGAACCAGTCAATCATCATATCAATTTCATGGGAGAAAGTTCTTATAACACCGCCTCCTAATTCTTTTTTAGCAGCGTATTCAGTTCTATAGTCTGCATATGGGTGAAACTTCGGTAAATAATACGAGCGCTGAAAACTTATTTTGAAAATTTTTTCTTTTCTTATTAAATCTTTAAAGAAAGTATTGATTGGAAAAAATCTCATGCAGTAAGCAACAAGAATATCTTTCTCATACTCTTTTATCTTTTCACTCTCAATAATTGAATCGTCAATCGGCTTTTCAATTAAAACCTTTATCCCTTTTTGTAAGAAAGGAAGCGCAGTTTGTACATGAAGCGAAGTAGGATTTGAAATCAATACTCCGTCAGGTTTGTAATCTAATGCTTCATCTAAAGAATAAAATTCTTTTAAGGATGATTTTTCTTTTATCGTACCTTTTGCTGTTCTTAATGCGGCGACTTCAACACCTTCGACTTTTTGCAAAGCCTCTAAATGTCTTTTGCCTATCGAACCTAATCCTGCTATTAATATCTTCAAGCAAACCCTCGCTCTATAATCTCTACTATTTCAAGTGTTTCTTCTCTTGCAATATTTTCAGCCGGATTATTAATAACATTAATAAATTCTTCCAGGGAAGAGCGAAAAGCCATGAATGAATCAGAAAATTCTTTATTGATAGTGCTTTTCGTACCAAAAAATTTTATTTCCAGTGGTACAGGAGTATCGCCTGTTACCTTAAAATAGCCCGAAACATTTTCCCACTTAACTAATACATGATGAATCTCTGAATTCTTAATTGATTTTACATCTAATAGTTTTCCTCTGTTTGGTAACTGTGATATCAACGGTTCCAATATATGAACTGAATACGTACTCCATTTTTTCATTACTGAGCCTTCAACAAATTTTATCTTCCCAATTTTTTCTTTATCTTCTTCAGTAAGAATTAGTTCCTTTGCATAACGTAACGAGCTGCATGTAAAAATCTGATTGCTATGTTCCTGTGATACAAGTATTTTATTTGCATCAGAAACTGAAAGAGCAAAAGGTTTATCAATAAAAATAGATAGTCCTGCTTTTAAAAAAGGCAAAGCCATTTCATAGTGATTCTCGCCGTCATCACGTGCTAATAAAAGCGCATCTATTTCTCCAATCATTTCTTTCGGTGTATCAACGACATTTTCAATGAAAGATGCTTTTGCAATGTGTTCAGAAATTGATTTATCCTGAGTCCATACATGAGTAACTCTTCCTAAGTGCGCAAGGCCATCTTCAGGAAATTTTTGTTTTGAAAGATAATCAGGAATAGCAGGAAAAGGGCAGTCTTTCATGTATTCGGAATTGTAACCATTAAAGATTGCGCTCCATGAATACGGATGTCCGTTGCCTTCGCTCATTCCTATTACACCTATTCGTAATTCTTTGGCCATCCCGAAGGTATTAAAATTTTATCTGAAATATTTTGCATAAGCTTGGGTAATACTTCCGAGCTGTCAAGAGTTTCTAAATTTGTTTTGAGCTGAGCAGAACTTTCAACTCCTATTATAACTTTATCAATGAAAGTAAGCTCTGTAACATATCGAAGTAAACTTCCTGAAAGTGATTTATACGAATTTTGCAAATTTTCAATAATTGGTTTTACTTCATTAAAAAAAGAATGCAGTTCATCAGGATTAATAAAAAATAAACCTTGCAGAAATGTTGAGCGCGTATGAATTTCACATCCTTTGTCTTTCAAAGAAATAATCTGCTCCTTAAATCTACTATCAAAATAATTGAACGGAATTTGTATAAGGTCGGGAATAAAACCAGATTTAAGTGCTTGAGCAATTTCAGACGGTTCGTTAAAAGAGAAACCAATTTTTTTAACAAGTCCTTGTGCTTTTAGATTGTTCAGCTCATTCCATTGTGACGGATTCTCAATTAAATCGAGAGGTCTGTGAGCAAGGTAACCGTAGAGATTATCCTGATTTAATCTCTTCAGGCTTTGGTGAAGTTGAGAACTTATTTTCTCGTTTTTAGGTGGAGTAATGAATTTAGAAATAATTCTAAACCCACTTAAATCATTTTCCCCCAGAACTTTTTCTGCATCACCATAAGCAGATGCAGTATCTATTGTATCTAAACCTTGCTGCAGCGCGAACTTTAATATCCGGCTTACTTCATCGGATGAAGTTCTTCCATCCTTGTTTGAAATTCCGTAGTCAAGTCCGAACTGTACAGTTCCTAATCCTATTTTTGAATTAAGACTCATAGAATGAATTCACACAATCGATTACATACTGCTGTTCTTCATTGCTGAGAGTCGGATACATAGGCAAGCTAATACATCCTTTGTAATATTTCTCTGAGTGCGGCATATCACCTTCCTTCCATCCGAAACTTTTATAGTAAGGCATCAGGTGGGTAGGTATGTAATGAATCTGCGCAAAAATATTTTTCTCTCTTAAAAAATTATACAGCCCAAGTCTGTTCTCAACTTCAATAATGTATAAATGATAACCATGTCCTTCAATAAAGCCTGACTGACTTCTTATAAATGATTTACCTGTAAATGCTTTTTCATACGTTGCGGCTATTTCTCTTCTTTTCTTTAAACCTTCATCTGCTCTTTTTAGCTGGCTTGTTCCCAGCGCAGCCTGAAAATCTGTTAGTCTGTAATTGTAGCCAAGCGTCTGCATTTCCATATACCAGTTTGGATATGTTGTAACATTTTTATCAGTAGAATCATCTACTCCCGAAGCAAATTCAATACTGTTTGTATATGAATCGGTATTCTTAGTAATGCCGTGAGTTCTTAATATAAGAAGTTTTTCGTATAACGCTTTATCATTTGTAGTAATCATACCGCCTTCACCTGCTGCAATGTGTTTTACAGGATGAAAGGAAAATATTGCAAGCTCTGCAAAATTTCCGTTACCGCAATTTTGTTTTGCCCCTTTGCTATCAATAAAGTATCCACCCGGAGCGTGACAAGCATCTTCTATTAACCAAAGATTATATTCATCTGCAAGTTTTTTGAATGCTTCTAAATCAACTGCACGTCCTGCAAAATCTACAGGGACAATTCCTTTATAAGTTCCTTTCGGTGATTTTTGTAAAAGCTGTTTTACTTTATTTATATCTAATAAATATGTGTCAGGATTTATATCTGCAAAATCTACATCGCCGCCGCAATAGCGGATGCAATTTGATGAAGCAGCAAATGTTATCGGAGGAGTAATTACTTTATCGCCTTCTTTTACATCTAATGCTAATGCGCATAAGTGAAGCGCAGCAGTTCCGTTTGCACAGGCAACTGCATACTTGCATCCAATGTATTTTGCAAAGGCTTCTTCAAACTCGTTTATCTTTGGACCTTGTGTAAGATAATCTGATTTCAGAGTTTCAACAACTGCATCAATATCTTCCTGTGTAATATTTTGTCTTCCGTATGGTATCGCTTTTCTCATGTTATATTATGCTTCGAATGTCGAATCCAAATTTTCTTTTATTAATTTACGAAGTGAGTCTACGGTTTCCCATTCTGTGTTTTCATTTGATGTATATCTGAATCCGTACTCAACTTTAGTTGCTTTGAATTCTTTAACAAAATCTTCATAAGTCCATAGGTGCGGCACAGACGGCAGAATTGTATAATATTTTCCTAAATCGAATGTGTAGAATGAATCAGAAACCGTTATCATTTCCTCGTGAATTTTTTCTCCGGGACGTAAGCCTACAATTGTTTTTTTGCACTCGGGGGCTATTGCTTCTGCAATATCTAATATTTTGTATGAAGGAATTTTCGGAATAAAAATTTCACCACCCCATGAATGCTCAAGTGCATGCATTACCATATCAACACCGCCTTGAAGAGTAATATTAAAACGTGTCATAGTCGGGTCTGTAATAGGAAGTACACCTGTTTTTCTTTTATCCATAAAGAATGGAATAACTGAACCGTTCGAGCCCATTACATTTCCGTATCTCACAACGGAAAATTTAATGGGATTCCATCCCCTCATATTATTTGCAGCAACAAATAATTTATCTGAAGCAAGTTTTGTTGCTCCGTATAAATTTACCGGGGCAGCAGCTTTATCGGTTGAGAGGGCAACTACTCTTTCGACATTTGTGTCGAGACATGCATTGATAACATTCTCCGCTCCCATAATATTTGTTTTTACGCATTCCATCGGGTTGTATTCGGCTATGTGAACATGTTTCATTGCAGCGGCGTGTATTACGTAATCAATTCCCTTTAAAGCTCTTTTCAGTCTTTCAACATCTCTTACATCACCAATAAAATATCTAAGAGCAGAATACGTACTCTCGGAGAACTGCTGAGCCATCTGAAACTGTTTCTGTTCGTCGCGGGAAAAAATTACTAATCTCTTAACACCCGGAAAATTATCCAGAATATGTTTTGTAAGTGCTTTCCCTAGGGAACCTGTTCCGCCCGTTATAAGTATTGATTTATCGTTTAAGTTCATTTTGTAAATTTAATATAATTATGTTGCATTACTTCTGTAATTTTTGAAGTTCGACCATTCTTTTGAAGTGAGGCACCTGAACAATTAAGTCGTCAAATTTTCCGATTTGTGAGATACGGCCTTCCTTCATGAATACAATTCTGTTAGCATTTTTAATAGTCGAGAGACGATGTGCAACAATTAAAATAGTATAAAATCCTTTTAAGCTATCTATATTATCCTGAATGGATTTTTCTGTCTCAGAATCTAACGCAGATGTAGCTTCATCAAGAATAAGTATATCAATATCTTTGAAGAGCTCCCGTGCAATTGAAATTCTTTGTTTTTGTCCGCCGCTTAAATTTATTCCGAAGTGTCCGAGTACTGTGCTTTCTCTCTGAGGTAA
>JBBRQV010000081.1:0-13698 GCA_038225955.1 Ignavibacteria bacterium
ATATTGCTTTGCGATTCAGAATCCATAATTATAAAATCCATCAAAAATTCGTCATTGAAGAGAAAAAACTTGACCTGACAAGTTTTAATCCTGTCAGGTCGCCTGTGCCAGGAAAAATCCGACCATATAAATAAAGTAAAAATGTGACAGTAATGTTACTATTTATAATTCGGAATTTATCAGTGAAATAAAATCCATCAAAAATCCGTCATTGAAGAGAAAAAACTTGACCTGACAGGATTGAAAACCTGTCAGGTCGGCTGTGCCAGGAAAAATTCGACCATTTCCCGACCATAATAAATAAAGTAAAAATGTAACAATAATGTTATTTTCAACGTTCCGAAGCTGGAGCATCGGAACGAGAGTCTAAGTAAGATAGAGTAAATGCCCCTTCTTACTAAGGGGAGTTGTGAGAGATTGAAGTTTTAAATTCAAACTGGAATTAAAAAATCAATCAAAAATCCGTCATTGACGGAAAATTTAATCTATCAGTGACATCATAAAAATCATATATATCTGTGTTACAAAATGTGACAATAATGTTACTATTTATAATTAAGAATTGAGAAATAAAATCCATCAAAAATCTGTCATTGATGAGGCAATAAATTTTGTGCTTTTGTAAAAACAATACTGTCAATAAAAAATTAAATTTGACATTAATGCTATACTATGACATTCGATAGAAATTAACCTTGAATTTCTATTGCATTTTAAAAAGAAAACTCATAGTATTACATAATTATTTTATCATAAATTTAAAAGCGGGGACACAAAATGAAAAAGATTATACTTTCTTTTTTATTCATTTCATTATTTTCAATCAATTCTTATTCACAAACCACAGGTAATCAAACGAATGCCGTACTTGAATATTGCACCGGAACTTGGTGTCAGTATTGCCCTTGCGGTCACGTTATTATAGACGGTATTCTATCAAACTATCCTAACACAATGGTATTAGGTTATCACGGTGGAGGTTCAAGTGATCCTTGGTTAGCACCTTCGGCAGGAATGATAAGTATGTTTGGTTTCAGCGCTTATCCAACCGGAGTTGTTGGAAGAAAAACCACAATTATTGATAGAGGCCTTTGGAACAATAAAGTTATTGTACAAACATTTGCAACACCTACAGTAACTATTAACATTTCCGGCAGAACATATAATGCCGCTGCAAGAAGTGCCGGCTTTACAATGAATGCAACTGCAAACATTGACTTAACCGGAAATTATTTTGTTAACTTTGTTCTTACTGAAGACAATTTAATTTATTCACAGACCGGCAACTCTGGATGTACAGGTGCATCTGTTTATCACCATGAGCACGTAGTAAAGGCAATGGTTAATGGAAATTTAGGTGAAGCTCTTAGCTCAGGCGGAACCTGGATGACCGGCGCTATGCTTTCAAAATCATTAGTAGACTATGTTCTTCCGGCTGATGTAGTTCCTGATAATTGCAGAATGAATGTTTTCATTTACAAACAAGGAACAAACATCTCAACAGATTATGATGTACAGCAATCAATCTTTTTTCCGGTATCAACTACAACGGGTATAGGAAATAATAATGGAACTGTAAGTGATTATTCATTATCACAAAATTATCCTAATCCTTTCAATCCTGTTACAAATATCAGATACTCTATTCCAACAGACGGAAACGTAACATTTAAAGTTTATGATATGCTTGGTAATGAAGTCGGAACATATGTTAACGAAGTTAAGAAAGCGGGAATTTATTCTGTTACATTCGATGGAGCAAATCTTGCAAGCGGAATATATTATTATAAACTCGAATCTAATAATTTCAGTGAAACAAAGAAAATGATGTTAGTAAAATAATAGTAATTTTTATTAGCTTAAATAACGGTTAGTTTATGTTGAATTAACCGTTTGTTTATTTTTATTAGGGAATAAATATTGATTTACTAAGCTTTTTGATTAAAATAATACTTGATATTCTTATTTTGGTTAAGTAAGTTTAATTATTCTTAAATTAAACTTATAAGGAGGGAAAATGAAATATTTAATGTTTCATTTATCAGCATTGTTGCTATTAACGGCTCTATTGTTAGTAGGTTGTAACAAGAATGATACTTTAGTTTCATCTTCTACTGAAACGATCGGTGTCAAAGATCCAAATAATACTGATACACCTGTAGATGAAATATTGTTTTGGGTTGATGAATATGTAAAAATAACAGATAAAGATAATAATGTTTCGTATCAATTTAGACAAATGGCTGTACTTACTGCTCCTACAGGTCTTTGGGTTCCCCCACCTTTTCCAGCCCCTCCTTACCCTACCGTGAATTTCACAACTCCTGCTTCCTCTCGATACGAAGGTGGAGACTTAGTTGAAACACAATTTTATGTATATGATGAATATGCAAGATGGCATGAGCAACCGTGCAACTATGGAGCCCGATATAGAATTGATTTAGCCAGCAATGAAAACTCACATTATTTGTTTGACTTTTATGCCTACTCTAACTTTCCTTGTGATGAGGAAAAACAAAGTTGTGTTACTGATGAGGGAAAGGAAAGTTTTTGTACAACATCAGGACTTTACCATAACTATGTAACAAATTTTTATCTTCCACCAAATACTGCTCTTTCTGTGCATACATACGGTAGAAGCTATATGGCTTCAAATTAAATAATTACTTTAAGTTTAAAAAATTGCGGGAATTAATTTCCGCAATTTTTATAGAACTCCTTAAGGCATATGATTTTTTTTAAAACAGATTTTTTCAACAAAAATTTTTATATTAAGTTAAATATTATTACTAAACTAAACGGAGATTGATTTGAAAAAGTTAATTTACTTTTTTATCGTAACAATTTTAGTACTAAGCACTAATGTTTATTCACAGTGGACATTTGTAGGCGGAATTACCGGAGTTCCTAGTGGTGAATCTCCAAGCATTTCAGTTGTATCTCCAACATGCGCTTGGATTGCAACGGGTTCAACAACAACTGCACCATTAGTTTCCAGAACAACTAACGGCGGAGTAACATGGACTGCAACGGGAACGACCGGACTTGCCGCATTAGATTTATTCTGCTGCTGGGCAGTTGACTCATTGACTTGCTACGTTGGTAACGGCGGTGGCGCAGGCGGTGCAGGTGGAAACGCAACTTTCTACAAAACAACAAATGGCGGTACTTCATGGACTGCAGTTTTAAGTACAGGTGGTACAGGTGGATTTTTTAATGGAATTGTATTCTCTAAAATTAATCCCCAGTTTGGAGTAGCTCAATCAGATCCTCCAACAGGATTAGGCGGGGCTTATTATTTTAGTACAACATCTAATGGTGGAACTTCTTGGACAACTTTAGCAACACCCCCAGCTGGTTTGAGCGGATGTGCATCAGCACAAAACTCAATATTTGTTGTTGACCAGAATTTTTATGGATTTGGTGTCAGCAGCGGAACTACTGCTGCACCTATAAGATTTTATTTGACAACTAATGGTGGAACTTCTTGGCTTTTAAGAACAACTGCATTAGTAAACGGTACGTTTACAAATGGCATAGCTTTCAGTGATGATAAAAATACCGGAGTGGTCATTAGTTCGACGTCTTTGCCGACAATTGCAAGAACTACGAATGCTGGCGCAACATTTACAAATATTTCTACAGGTGTTTCAGCAACAGCAGGAACCCAAATGAAATGGCTAAGAAATTCAAATACTGTTTATTCTGCTGCGACAACTGGTGCTTCAGGATGCATTATTAAAAGCACGAATGGAGGACTTAATTGGGTTACACAAACAACTAACAGTTTAAATAATCTTTCTAGCTTAGATTTTTATCAATTTGGTAATGTTGTTTATGGTTACGCAGTTGGACTAGACGGTTCAGTAGTAAAAATCGTTGAAACAATTACAGGCGTAGAAAATCCTTCTACAAATTTACCGTCACAATATTCATTAGAGCAAAACTATCCAAATCCATTCAACCCAACTACAAACATTAACTTCTCATTGCCAAAAGCTTCAGACGTATCTTTAAAGGTATATGATGCATTAGGAAATGAAGTAATGAGCTTGGTAAATGAATTTAAAAATGCAGGAACACATTCAGTAATAGTGAATGCTTCTAACTTAACATCAGGCATTTATTTCTATAAATTACAAGCCGGTGAATTTGTAAGCACAAAGAAACTGACCTTGATAAAATAATATTAGTTTTTAATTTCTGAGTAAATTAAGCCCGTTGAATTTTTTCAGCGGGCTTTTTTGTTTTAAAAGGTGCATATAGAAAATACAATACTTTTGAATGTATTTTTTCGTTATTTTACACCTATAAAACTAAACCCTCAGAATGAAAAAACTGACTATAATTTTCTTCATTTTGATTTCCACTACTGCATTTTCGCAGATAGACTGGAATCAATATAACCCAAATTATGTACCGCTTCCATTAAAAGTAGTGACACCAAAGGTTTATGCAACTGAGCCTTACGGAGTGGATGCCGTGGTATCCGTCGGAGCTTTTGATAACTATAAAGTTACAACTACTCCCGGCTTTGCAGAAACACACATTGCCGTTAATCCAAGAAATCCGCTTAACTTTATAGCAGGTGATAACAGAGCAGTTGTTTCAGCAACAAACGTTTATGTTACAACTAACGGTGGCGTAACGTGGAGTAACATTGCTACAAGTGTTTCACAGGGTGACCCTGTATTTGCGTTTGATAGCTTAGGCAACGCTTATTATACTGTTTTGAATAACGGTGTGCGAGTCTGGAAATCTACTAACGGCGGACTTGCATGGACAAACCTAGGAAATATCTTCACTAACACAAGCGCAGATAAACAATGGGTAGAATGTGACCAGACAGGTGGTCCATTTTCAAATTACATTTATGTAACCTACACGGATTTTTCTGTGACACCTTCACCAATCAGATTTTACAGAAGCACAAACCAGGGAGTAAGCTGGTCTGCACCAATTGCTTTATCATCTACAAACTCTCAAGGTTCAAATATTGCTGTAGGACCTGACGGAAGAATTGTTGTCGCATGGAGCTCCGGCGGTGCCGCAGTAAAATATTCAACTGATGGGGGACTGACATTCAGCACACAGGTTCAAGGCGCATCTTATACAGAACCCGGGATTTTTAATTCTACATTCGGGAGATACGTATTAAAAGGTGACATCAGAGTGAGCGGTTTTCCACAGATTGCATGTGACTTAAGCAACGGACCTTACAGAGGCAGATATTATATAAACTATGCCGCAAATCCTTTAGGACCTGATAACGCCGATATTTTTGTTGTGAAATCTACCGACAAAGGAGTAACATGGAATAACCTTTCACCGACAAGAGTTAACGATGATGCTACAACAAACGACCAATGGATGTCAGATATTTCTGTTGATAACCAAGGGAGAGTCTGGGTAATGTGGTACGATTCTAGAAACGATGCCGGAAATAATTTAACTGAAACTTATTGTGCTGTTTCTACTGACGGCGGTGATACATTTGTAAATATTAAAACTTCAAATGCCAGTTTCAATCCGGGAAATGTAAAGCAATCACAAGGTTCAGGACAGGCTTATTACATAGGAGATTATCACTCTATTACAGGAAAAACAATTACGATGCCTTTCTGGATGGACGGAAGAGGAAGCACATTGGATGATTACTCTGCATATTTACCTGACTATGGAATTTCTTTCTCAAAACCTGTTGACTCTATTAATGTAAACTCATCAAGACAAAATAGATTGAGAGCACCGGCAATGGGACCAATGAGCGGACCGATAAATTTTACAGCTTCGGTTTTAAATCCTCCGGGAGCAGGTACAATAACGGTAACTCTTTCCAATGCAGGTGTAATAAATAATTTCCCTGATTCACTAATAATTAATCAAACTGTATCTTTAGGTGTGCCTTTCGGAACATATAATATTCAAATTAACGGAACAGAACCGGGCGGTGTAAGAAATCACTTAAGAACTTACCAGTTAGTTGTAAGTCCTCTTGTAGGAATTTCAGGAAATGAAAACACTACTCCGGTAAAATATTCATTGGAGCAAAACTATCCTAATCCATTTAACCCGGCTACTACCATAAATTACTCAGTGGAGAAAACAGGATTTGTGAAGTTGACTGTCTATGATGTAACAGGAAAAGAAGTGCAAACTTTAGTAAGCGCAAATATGAATGCAGGTGCATATTCAATAAATTTTGATGCATCTAAATTAAACAGCGGAATGTATTTTTATAAATTAGAGAGTGGCAGCTTCAGCGAAGTTCGCAAGATGATGTTGATAAAATAAAATTTAATTCAGTTTGTATAATAAAAAAAAGCCCTGAAGAAACTTTCCTCAGGGCTTTTGTTTTTTACGTAACAGTAATAAAAAAAATTATCCTTCGTATTCGTCAGGGTTGCAAATTTTAAAAACTATTGCAGCTATAGCACCGCCTAAGAAACAACCAACTAAATAAATCCAACAGCCTGATAATGAAGTTCCTCCTTTAATAACATCAACAATTTGTGGACCTAATGCAACTGCAGGATTAAATGCTCCGCCTGAAATTGGCCCTAAAGCAACAGCCATTGCCATTACTGTAAATCCGATTGCAAGACCATAGTAACTATTGCCTGCTGCTTTTTTTGTAGTTGCAACATTAAGCACTACAGAAACTAAAGCAAACGTACCAAGTACTTCTGCTAATACAGCTTTCCATGACTCAATTCCTGCAGCAGGAGCTACAACTAATGGTTTGTTTGTAAAAGTAAAAACAACAAACGCAGCTATGGTACCGCCAAGGATTTGAAAAATCCAATAAGCAATCATATCTTTTGCTTCAATTTTCCCTCTTATAAAAACGCCGAGAGTAACTGCAGGATTATAATGAGCGCCTGAAATATTTCCGCCCATATAAATCATGACCATCAAAGCAGAACCGATTGCAATTGGAGCAATTACAGAGCTGGATGCAACTGCGAGTCCAATTGTGAGAATAAGAAAAAATGTACCAATAAATTCCGTTAGGTATTTATTCATGGGGTGTGGTTTAAATTAGTTAATAAGGATTAGTTGACAAAATAATTATAACAATTATCTAAGTAAAGTGAATTTTATAATTTTGAGATTATATCTTCTATATGTCCTTTAACAGAAACTTTATCCCATACTTCCTTAATAATACCTTTTTCATCTATGAGAAATGTAGTTCGCACAATGCCCATGTATTTTTTACCGAACATACTTTTTTCTTTCCATACATCGTAAGCCTCCAGCATTTCTCTGTTTTCATCACTGAGAAGTGTAAATGGTAAATCATACTTATTTTTAAATTTTACATGAGACCTTGTATTATCCTTGCTTACTCCTATTACAACGGCATTTTTCTTTTCAATGATTTTTATATTGTCGCGAAATGAACAAGCTTCTTGCGTGCAGGCTTCAGTATCATCTTTCGGATAGAAGTACAGAATAACTTTTTTGCCATGTAAATCTTTTAAAGAAACATTCTTACCCTCATCGCTTATAAGTGTAAACTCAGGTGCTTTATCGCCAACTTTTAACATGAATAGTTTTTGTTTTAATTATCAAATTTTAAATATCGTCTTATGGAAATTGCGCTGCCTGCAATGCCAAGTATAATTCCAAGTACAATAACAATGAGTACATAAAAAGCTCTGCCGATTTCAATGTATACATTTACTTCACCAAGCTTGCCGGCAATGTACTCCATTAATAAATAAAGAAAGATTGAAGCAATTATTCCGCCAATTAATCCCTGCATAAATCCCTCAATGAGGAAAGGTGACCGTATGAATTTTTTTGTAGCCCCGAGAAGCTTCATTGTATAAATTAATTTTTCTTTTGAAGCGATAACCAGTCTGATTGTATTGGAAACTAAAAATATAGACGAGATTGTAATTACTATTAATATGATAAGATTAAGCGAAAGAATTGAAGAGAAGTTCTTATCTACCATCTCAAGATTTTTTTTCGGATAGATTACATCGGATACAAAGCTTAGCTCGGAAATTTGTTTCTTTAGCTTTTCAACTTTCTCAACTGTTTTATATTCATCATATAAGGCCAGCTTAAATGAAGATGGAAGGGGATTACCATCCAGTATCTCCATCATTTCTTTGCCGTATTCTTTCTCGAATATTTTCGCAGCTTCTTCTTTGGAAACAAAACTGATCTGCTTTACACCGCCAAGACGCTTTAAATTTTCCTTCAGAGAATCGAGTTCATTAATAGAGTAAGAATCCTTCAGAAAAATTTCAAGCTCAAGCTTATCTTTTTTTTTTCTTGTATAGGAAGAAGAGTTAACTGATATAAAGAAATATATCCCTATGATAATTAACGAAAGAGAAATAGTAGAGACAGAAGCCAATGTGCTTAGCTTTGCCGAATTAAATCCGCGTAATGATTCCTTTATAAGATAAGAATATTTCATTAATTAAGTGATTTCCATCCTCTACGATTCAAATCCCAGAAGATAAATCCTCCGGCTGCAAGTCCTATTAAGATAAATACAAATCCCATTAAGTAATCATGGAATAAAATTTTTCCAATTCCGAATAAGAACATATAAACTAAAATTATTCCGCATGCCCAGTCGATAAATAAAAAGAAGTAACCGGAATCCGGTGTAACATCTTTCATTTTACTTGAGATCTTTTTCCAACCAATACCGCCCGGATGAACTTGTCTATAAAAGCTTTCAAGCTTTGATTGTTCAACGGGTTTTGTAAGGAACATGGTAACTATCCAAACAATAGTTGTAATCGGTACTATAATATATAATGTTTCAGGAAACTTTACACCAAATTTGCCGAAGTATAAAACTCCGTAAACAATGAATGGAGTAATAGTAGCTGCGATTTCAGCTATAGCATTTACTCTCCACCAGAACCATCTAAGTATCAATACAAGTCCAAGACCTGCCCCGCACTCAATAACAAAGCTCCATACACCTGAAATACTTTTCATCTGTGTTGTAACTAATACTGAAAGAACCATAAATACAATTGTCATTAATCTCGATACCGTTACATAACTTTTTTCACTTCCGTTTTTCTTAATAAACCGTTTATAGAAATCATTTATAAAATAAGATGTACCCCAGTTTAAGTGAGTTGAAATGGTTGACATGTAAGCTGCAAAAAAAGCGGCAAGCAATAATCCTTTTAATCCCACCGGAAGGAAATCATTCATTGCTTTTACAAATCCTAAGCCCTTATCTGCATGTGAAAGGTCAGGGTATAAAACTAATGAGCACAATCCTACAATAATCCATGGCCATGGTCTTATACAGTAATGAGCAACCTGAAAAAATAAAGTTGCGAATAGAGAATTCTTTTCGTCTTTAGCGCTCATCATTCTTTGAGCAATATAACCGCCGCCGCCGGGTTCTGCCCCGGGATACCAAGATGCCCACCATTGAATTCCTATAAACGCAAGAAATGATGAAATGGTTAATGCCAGAGCTCCGCCTGTATCAGCTACAGGTGTTTCTGAAGTTATCTGTGGAGTAAAGCGTAATGCCCATTCAGGAAGTTTTGCCTGCAGGCCCTCAATGCCGCCTATCTCAGGTCTGTTTACAACAATAACTGCTAAAATAATACAGCCTCCCATTGCAAGAATAAACTGAAACGCATCTGTTACTGCAACTCCCCATAAACCCGAGAGAGCTGAATAGCCTGCAGTTAAAAGCATACAAAGCCCTACATATATTATAGCATTGTTTTGGTTTACATATTCAGGAAACATTCCAATAAGGATTTTTATCATTGCAAGATTTACCCATCCCATGATAATAGTATTCATAAAAATCCCCATGTAAATCCCTTTAAATCCTCTTAATAAAGCAGCGGATTTTCCTGAGTATCTCAATTCAATAAATTCAACATCAGTTAAAATATTTGCTCTTCTCCATAGACGTGAAAAGAAAAATACTGTAAGCATTCCTCCTATAAGCATATTCCACCAGAGCCAGTTGCCGGCAATTCCATTTTGCCCGACGAGTTCAGTAACTGCAAGGGGAGTATCGGCAGCAAATGTTGTTGCTACCATTGAAATTCCTGCTAGCCACCAAGTAAGCTTTCTTCCTGAGAGGAAAAAGTCTTCAGTTGAGCCTCCCGCTCTTTTGGAATAATAAATTCCTATAGCCAAAGAGATTACAAAATATAATGCTACAATAATCCAGTCGATCAGATGCATTAGTAGTGAATTTAAGTGAAATGAAAAATTTGATGAAGATAATTATTTTTTTGTTGTTATAAAGTGGATATATTTACTCTTAATAAAGGGCAAACATAAAAATGAAAAGATACTGTAAATATAATTGAATGTTTCACTCATTGAGACTAAATTATGTAAAACTAAAAACTATTCTCCATGTTTAGAAAATTCACCATTTCATTTCTGGTAATAGGATTCATTTCAATAATATATATAAATCTCACAGCTTTTCCCGATGGAATATCAGGCACGACAAAAAGACCCGGAAGCTCACAAGGCGATCCTGGATGTATTTGTCATAATGAAACACAGCCTACACCATCAGTCCATGTTTTTTTTCAAGGTGCATCAAGTGTCAGAATGAATGATACACTTACATTGAAACTGAAAGTAACTGGCGGTCCTGATAGCGCAGCAGGCTGTAACATTTCATCTTATTACGGCAGATTGATAACAACTCCGCTGGATTCGGCTCTTCAATTAAGGGAAGAGTTTTATTACTACGGAACACCTGACTCTATAAGAAAAAATGAACTAACTCACAGATATCCGAAGAGACCTGTTAACGATACAATTACATTTATTTTCAAATATATTGCGCCTTCTATGGCGAATATTGTAGATACTCTTTATGCAAATGGTAATTCAGTTATAATAGATTCCGATCCTCATGATGACAATTGGAATTTTGCACCTAACAAAACAATAAACATCACTACAGTAGGCGTTAATAATGAGAACTCATTCGTAAAGGATTTTAAACTCGAGCAGAATTTTCCTAATCCATTTAATCCTGCTACAAAGATTAATTTTACTTTAGACAAAGCAGCTTTGGTTACCTTAAAAGTATTTGACCTCAACGGAAAGGAAGTGAGTTCTTTAATAAATGAAAAAAACTACGGAGTAGGGAACTACTCAATAAACTTTGATGCGGCCAAGTATAATCTCAACAGCGGAGTTTATTTCTATAAGTTAGAAGCTAATGGTTTCAGTGAAGTCAGAAAAATGATGTTAATAAAATAATTTTTTTATTTTACAAGCCCGTTATTATCTATTAATAGCGGGTTTTTTGTTTCACAATATCTTTTAAAAATATTTAAAATATATTTATTTTAACCTTTAATATAAAAGTTTCTTTATATTAATTTAATAAACACTCGATAATTTTCTTTTACTAAAATTTAACTCTTGAATATTAAGAAATCTCTACGAATTGTTTTACTATTAATTACCTGTTTGCTCTTTATTGATGCTGCTACTTACAGAGTCTATCATATAGAAAATGACATTAATACTAAATTCACAAACATAGGTAATATTGCTTTGACGGTTACAAATTACGGAACCATAGGAAATGGATTTGCAAATTTTCCTGCGCAGCCATCTTGCCAGTATCCGATTGGTTCTGGTATTGAAAATATGTTTCTTTCAGGGTTATGGGTCGGTGGAGTTAAGAGCGGACAGATAACCGTAACTACAGGAGCTATTGATGTATCTAACGCAAACAGAACTGAAGGTTTTGAATTCTCGAATGCTCCTGACGGAACTATATTAGAAAGATCTTCTCTTCAGACTTCATCAGTTTATTCTCCAAGCGCTATTTCACATCAGGATTTTGTTACAGAGTTTACAGATACAAGTTTAACGCCTGGCGGTATTCCGGTTCAAAATCATACACCACTTGGAATAAAAGTACTTCTTCAAACATACTGCTACAATTTAAACTTTGCTAATAACTGGGTAATCCTTAATTTTAAAATTGTAAACATAGGCAAAGGAACCGACCAAACTGATATAGATAGTATCTATGTTGGTTTATGGCATGATTGTTTGGTAAGAAATACAAATATAACACCCCCTGGAGGTACATCCTTCTATAATAAAGGCGCTAACGGATATATTGATACTTTAAGAATGACTTATGCTTACGATTACAGTGGCGACGTAGGATTCACGGACAACTACGCAGCTATTAAGTTACTTGGTGTATATCCAAAATCTACGAACGAATCTGTTCAGAGACGAACGCACTATACAATTTGGCAATTCAAGAATACTACTGACCCTTTGTATTTTTCACCGACTCAAGATAATAACACCTTAACAGCCGGACGTTATCAAAAGATGGAAGGATTTTTAAGCGGAATAGACACAATGAACCAGTCAAGAATTGACCAGTCAAGATTATCGCCTAACAATAGAATTGCTTTAATTTCATATGGACCTTATAAAAATCCTGACGGCTCAAGAGATAAATTAAGGTATCAGCAGGATACTTTAAATTTCGTAACAGCTGTAATCTGCGCGAAGAAATACGGAACAGACCCTGCTACATATGACTCATCTTACCAAAAGACTAATTTGTACGTAAGTGCAGGATGGGCTCAAAGAGCTTATGATAACGGATATAAACTTCCTGCTCCACCTGATATTCCCAAGACAAAAACAATTGTTGAAGATAAAAAAGTATCATTATACTGGGCTGCAAACTCAGAATATTCAGTAGACCCAATCTCCGGAAAAAAAGATTTTGAAGGATATAGATTATACAGAACTAATCCGGGCTCTGAGTTAAGTTTGACAACAGATTTAACTACACAGTTAAAATTAGTGGCAGATTTTGATTCTGCCGGAAACAGATACTTTAATAATACCGGCTTTGGTTATGTAAAATTGAATAGCCCTGTTATTTTTAATGGCGATACTACTAAATACTGGTACAAATTTGATTTCACTAATCAGTTAAACGGTTTCCAATATATTTATTCAATAACTGCCTATGATAAAGGTGACTCTGCTCAGCAATTAGGTTCTTTAGAAAGCTCCTTATTGGCTAATACTCAGAGAATTATTGTAGGAACACCTGCAAATGATAATCCTGATGCTGAAATTGGTGTATATCCAAACCCATATTACGGAAGCGCATATTGGGATGGCAGTGGTGTAAAAGCAGAAGTATTAAGAAAAATATATTTCTATAATTTGCCTTCGAAGTGTGATATCTCTATATGGACATTAGCAGGAGACTTAGTTGATAAATTCTCTCACGATGCTGCGACTTACAATGGAACGGATATCGAATGGTTTAAAACATATTCAAACGGAACTCAAAAATTTGCAGGCGGTGAACATGCCTGGGATTTAATTTCGAGAAGTGACCAGGCAATTGCTTCCGGTTTATATATTTTCACAGTAAAAGACCAGAATACCGGTAAAATAAAAAAAGGTAAATTTTTAATCGTAAAATAAAATCATCATTATGAAAATGCTAAAGTACATTCCGCTTGTATTAGTAATAGTTTACATCGCTTACTCTTTGGGATTTAGTTTATTACCCCCTTTTAGAGCAGTTACAATACAAGAAATTCAGACAAAACAAACCGATTCTCTTCTAATCGGAAGAGACAGGTCAAATATTTTAGGTGATTCAGTTACAATAGTTGGTAGAGTTATTGCTCCGCCTAGAGTATC
>JBBRQV010000082.1:0-13669 GCA_038225955.1 Ignavibacteria bacterium
AACGATGATATCATAGGTAAAAGCCCTGAGATGAATGCTGTTTTCAATCAGGTCAGTATTGTTGCGCCGACCGATTTAACAGTCGTAATTCATGGAGAAAGCGGAACGGGAAAAGAAGTTATTGCAAACTTAATTCATCAGAAAAGCCAAAGAGAAAATGGTCCTTTTGTTGCGGTTGATTGCGGTGCAATTCCTGAGACATTGATTGAAAGCGAATTATTCGGCCACGAGAAGGGAGCATTCACAGGAGCAGATACTATGAAACAAGGAAAGTTTGAAATTGCAAACAACGGAACAATTTTCCTTGATGAGATAACAAATCTTTCCGACGCTAATCAGGTAAAACTTCTGAGAGTGATACAGGAAAGAAAGCTTACAAGACTTGGCGGTAAAATAAGTATTCCTATAAATATAAGAATCATTGCAGCGTCGAATATCAGGCTTGCAGAATTTGTGAATACAAAGAGATTCAGACATGATTTGTACTACAGGCTGAATGAATACAACATTGACCTTCCGCCGCTCCGAGCAAGGATTAGCGATATTCCTTTATTTGCAACTTTCTTTATAGATAAATGCAATAAAGAGTTCAATAAAAATGTTCAGGGTTTAAGTGAGGACGCAATGCGCGAACTAATGGATTACGACTGGCCTGGTAACGTACGGGAATTGAGAAATGTTATAAGAAGGGCTGTGCTTATGGCATCTGCTGAAACTATTACTAACATTCAGATTCCAAAAGAAATTAATTACAACACTGAAAAAGATTCGGACTCGTTTACACAGGGAAACCTTGAAGACTCTAAGAAAAATATTGAGAAAGAATTTATTATTAATGCTCTTAAAGAAACCGGCGGTAATAAATCTAAGGCTGCAAAACTTCTTAATATAAATGAAAGAACTTTCTATAGAAAACTGAAGCTTTATAATTTGTAGTTTATAATAAGTTCTAAAAAAATTCTAATTATTGTCTCAACTATTTACGTACTTCTACGTATGTATATAGTATTAGACCCACAAATAATTTCTTACATATGGTACGCGTCAAATCGTTACCTCTTAACTTTGTTCTCGTTGCATTTGGAATTATTGCAACATCGTTGTTTATTATCTCTTCACCTGCTTTCGATAAAAATAATTCCTTTACTGCATTTGCCGTTACATTCGATCTTACAATTTCTATCACGGTTGCATATTATTTTCTCATAGTCCGCAAATATAAAATTTTCACTTTAAGTGTTTTACCAGTTTACATAGTAACAGTAATGCTGGCTTATTTAATAATTCCAACCGTACATCAGAATTATCTTGCGTATTTTAAGGAACTGATTGTAATTCCTGAATTGACCTTCCTTACATTTTTAATTATCAAAATAAGAGTTGTAGTAAAAAAGTTTAAGAACACGAATTTTATAACAAAAGATTTTATCGAGCAGCTCTACACCGGATTGAACAAAGTATTCAGAAATAAAATTTTAAGTGGGGTATTTGCAACAGAATTTTCGGTAATCTATTATGCAATAACATTTTGGAAAAGAAAAAAGGAAGTAAACGATGGGCAAAAATATATTTCTACCTATAAAAATACATTTTATTTTGCTTTGTGGTTTATGTTAACTATGGGAATAATTGTGGAAGGTTTCTCATTACATATTTTCATTGGGAAATACAGTAACGCTGCTGCATGGGTTTTTACTGCTATTGGAATTTATTCTTTATTATTTATTATAGCAGATTTTTCCGCTATGGTAAGAAGACCGATTGTAATAACAAAGGATTTATTATATTTAAGATGCGGCTTGAGATGGAGGGCCGTGATTCCATTCGAAAAAATTGAATTGATTCAGCCGGTAAAAAATTTCAAAGACGATTCAAAAGAATATGTAAACATTTCTTCTGCAAAGCAGCCTAATGCAATTTTAGTTCTAAAAGAGCCGTTAGAAGTGAAAGGTCTTTATTGGCTAAGGAAAACAACATATAAGATTTCCTTCTGCGCAGATGATTTTAAGCTTATAGAGAAATCGTTTAATACTTATTTGAAACAAGAGTGTGAGTAATTTTCGTCTTATGTTTTACTATGGTAAATATTTAAAAATATTTTATTCGTAAATGCTAATACTCAGGTCTGTACATACTATCTTTTATTAGCGATTCTATATTTTTCGGTCTCTGTACCTGGGCAAGTCCGTTATCAAAAATATACTCTGCAATTTTAACTGCCATATCTGCTTCCACCTGTAAAATATTTTTTATCGGCGGATATACAAGACCATTTTCTAACTGCTCCACTGTAAGCTGTGATACCAATGAAAAAGCTGCTGCTATGAACATTCCCTCAGTAACTCTCTTTACTTTTGTTGCAAAGATTGCTAACCCCATAGCCGGAAAAATGTAAACATTATTTCCTTGCCCTGGTATGTAAGTTTTTCCGTTAAGCTCAACAGACTCAAACGGACTTCCTGCTGCAAATATTGCTCTGCCATTGCTCCACTTGTAGGCTTCTTCGGCAGTGCATTCAGAACGTGAAGTAGGATTTGAGCATGGAAAAATAACAGGCTTCTTGTTCAGCTCTGCCATTAATTCAATTACTTCCTTAGTGAATGCTCCCTTCATTGTACTTAAGCCGATAACTGCAGTAGGCTTTATTTCACGTATTGTATCAGCAAAACTATTTGTGAATTCATCATCTGCTGCATATAAAATTTTATGTCCAGCTAAATCTGTACGTGATTTTGTAACGAGCCCTTTGCTATCAAATAACCAGATTTTTTTGCGCGCCTCTTCTTTAGCTACTCCTTTAAGAATCATTATTTGCACTAATAAATCCGCAATACCTATTGCCGCAGCTCCTGCGCCAAGAAATAAGAATTTATGTTCATCAATGTTTTTTCCTGTAGCCTTGCAAGCAGCGAGTAATCCCGCAGCAATAACACCTGCAGTACCCTGAATATCATCATTAAAAGTACAGATTTTATTTCTGTATTTCTCTAAAATACTGAGTGCATTGACTCCCGCAAAATCTTCCCATTGAATACAAATTTCAGGAAACACTTCATTAACTCCGTTGACAAAATTTTCAATAAAATCATCATACTCCTTGCCCCGCACTCTGTGTTTTTTTAAGCCCGGATATAGCGGGTCATGCAGAAGCTCTTCGTTATTTGTACCTGCATCAAGCACTATAGGAAGAGTATATTGAGGAGGCACACCTGCGCATGATGTATAAAGACAAAGCTTTCCTATAGGAATTCCCATTCCTGAAATACCAAGGTCACCAAGCCCGAGAATTCTTTCGCCGTCAGTTACAACTGTAAAGCGAACATCTTTTTGCGGCCAGTTGGAAAGTATTTCCTTAATTTTTTTCTTGCTGTTATTTTCTATTGATATGTACATCCCTCTGGGTCTTCTTAAAATATGTCCAAACTTCATGCATGCCTCACCAACAGTAGGTGTATAAATTATCGGCATATGCTTCGCCGGATTATCCATTATAGTTCTGAAGAACAATGTTTCATTGCTATCCAGAAGTTGTAAAAGATAAACGTATTTGTTAATTGGTTTTGTAAGAAACTCTAATTGCTCGTTAACGCGGAGTAATTGAGTATCAAGCGATTCGATTGCTAACGGAAGCAAGCCGTTCAGCTTATATTTCTCGCGCTCTTCTTTTGTAAAAGCTGTACCCTTATTGAGAAGAGGATCCTGAAGAATTTTGTAACCGGTGTTGCTCATTTTTTCTCAATGTTAAATTTAAAAATTATAACTCTATACAAATATACTTATAGCAAAAAATATATTATGTGATTTATATCATAAAATTGAAATTTTTATAAAGAGATAACAAGAGAACAAATAATTAAATGTTTTAACAATATTTCAAAATAAAACTTACAATAGGGCTTAAGTTTTGGCCAAGTTTTTTCATAAGCTTTAGTGCATATAAATTATTTTAGATAAGCCCCTAAAGAAGCTAACTGCAATTTTAATACTGAAAGAGCCGTTAGAAATAAAAATGATTTAACTCATGAAGAATAACAATTTCAGCTTATACTGGTAATAGCGGGAATAATCGCTTACTTTTATGTTGAATTTAAAATTATATGGGTATAATTTAATTATCACTTAATTCCAACCATGTCGATAAAAAAGAATTTCCTCTTAATTATTATTTTATTTCTTTCGTCTCAGATTTTTGCACAGACACAATACATAGATGCAAAATTTTTTACGGGCGCAAGTTCGTATAAAAATTCAGATTCTATTTTAATAGTCGCAAAGATTTATGTAAAGGATAAATATCATATAAATTCCTATATGGTATCTGACCCGACTTTAATACAAACTACCATCTCATCTTTATCAGATAATTTTATAATTTCTAAAATTTATTTTCCGAAGGACGAATTACTGAAATTTGAGTTCAGTTCTACTCAGTTAAGAGTTTATCAGCATGAAGTTATAATTGGAATTTTATTAAAGTCCAAAGAAGGACTTACAGATGGGAATTATTCTTTCCCCGTGCAAATAAGTTATCAGGCATGTGATGATAAAGTTTGTTACTCGCCAAAAACATTGAAGGATAGTGTGCAAATTTCTATTTCATCGAAAGGCGGCGCAAAGACAGGACTGAACGATATTTATTTCTCAAAGATACAATATACATTCCCGCAATCTACTACTACAAAAACTGATACCAAAACTGACACAAAGAACACAACTAAACTTACAGAAAATCCGCAGACCTCAAATCCCGATGAAGAACAGGTAACAAACATCGTTGAAGAGAAAGGTTTAGCATTAGCATTATTATTTATTTTTCTTGGCGGACTTGCATTGAATTTAACACCCTGCGTTTACCCGCTTATTCCTATCACAGTCAGTTACTTCGGCGGACAGGTTAGCGGAAGTAAATCGCAAAGCATAATGATGGGAGTTTTCTACGCGCTAGGAATGTCAGTTACATATTCATGCCTTGGTGTTTTTGCTGCACTAACAGGCGGGCTGCTCGGAACTGCGCTGCAAAATCCTTTTGTGATTGCCGGCGTTGCTTTGATTCTGATTGCTCTTGGTACAAGTATGTTTGGTCTTTTTGAAATCCGCGTTCCGCAGAAACTTGCATTGATGGGAAATAAAAATCGTTCAGGATACTTTGGTTCATTAGTCATGGGACTTACAGTCGGCTTCATCGCTGCTCCTTGTATCGGGCCATTTGTATTAAGCTTACTTGTTTATGTAGGTAAAACAGGAAGCGCATGGATGGGATTTTTATTATTTTTCGTTCTCTCACTTGGACTTGGCGTTCCCTATATATTCTTAGCAGCATCATCAAGCTCATTAAGCAAACTTCCCCGCTCAGGCGCATGGATGGAAGGCGTAAAGACGATTTTCGGATTGATATTATTCGGAATGGCGCTGAACACACTTGCTCCGCTCTTCGGAAAAAATTTATTTGCAACAGTTTATCCTGTATACTTAATTGCAGGCGGCGCTTACTTAGCTCTTTTAGATAAGAAAGGAAACAATTCAGTCGGCTTTTCAAAATTCAAAACTTTGATTGCATTGCTTGCAGTATTTTACGGAGCATGGATTTTAAAACCAACCGATGGAAGAGAAGAAGTTAAGTGGAAAAATTATACATCTGTGGAACAAATAAGCAGTTCTGTAAGTACAGATAAGAAACCTGTTATGATTGATTTCTATGCCGACTGGTGCGCGCAATGCAAAGAGCTGGACGAATATACCTATACAGATAAAGAAATTATTGACTTGAGTTCTAAATTAAACACCATTAAAATTGATTTAACTAAGGAGAACGAAGCCATCTCTAATAAGTACAATATAAAGGGGCTTCCCGTGGTATTATTCATGAACTCAAAAGGAGAAGAGATTACTGCATTGAGAGTTACTGGTTTTTTAAAGCCGTCTGAATTTAAAACAAAAATAACTAAACTTCTGGAGTCAGAGAAATAATGTCAAAAAAGTTTTTAATAGTAATACTCAGTGTGTTTTTTACAGGGTCAATCTTTGCTCAATCAAAAATTGAGCTGAGTCAAAATAGTTTGAATAAAAGAGATTTAACAAATCAATTTCTGAATCAAAAATCAGATTCGGGCAAAGTCCAAATTAATTCACCGGTTAATAGAAAGAACGCGGGGATTGCAATGATACTTTCGCTCTTAGTTCCGGGCGCAGGACACCTGTATCTTGACAGAATGGATGTAGGAAAATTTTTTGTAATGGGTGAAGCTGCATCCTGGTTAGGCTATGCCGGACTGAATATTTATGGAAACGCGCTTCGTGAAGATGCAAGAACTTTCGCTTCTCAGAATTCAAGCCTTAGCAAAAGTGGAAAAGATGACGACTACTTTGCTAACGTAGGAAATTTTAACAGCATCTATGAATACAATAACGATAAATTGTTAAAAGGACAATACTCACAGTTGTACGATGTAAACTCTTATTACTGGAACTGGAACAATACGCAAAATAAAGATGATTTCGAAGCGCAAAGAAAAAGAAGTGAGAGAGTTTATAACTCGCGTGTAATATTCGGCACGACTTTAATTGTAAACAGAATTGTGAGCGCCATCAGCGCATTGATACTTACTAATAAACATAATAATCCGACATCACTTAATATACAACCTGAACTCATTCAAAAAGAATACGGAATTGACGGATTTAAACTGAATATCTCAAAGAATTTTTGAGTAAAGAATTAACTGATATAAAAAACGATAAGAAGTACAATTACAAGCTTACGATTGAATACGACGGTGCAGATTTTTTAGGCTGGCAGAGGCAATCTTACAGTAAGGAAACAATTCAGGGACACATTGAAGATAAGCTTGAAGTTTTATTACAGGAAAAAATTACATTGTACGCAGCCGGCAGAACAGATGCCGGCGTTCATGCGATAAATCAAATAGCAAATTTCAGAACAAATCAAAAAATCACATCTGATAAATTCCTCTACAAATTAAATTCACAGCTGCCGAAAGCAATAACGGTAAAAAAAATTACCAGGGTACCTGAAAAATTTCACGCAAGATTTGCAGCACAACAAAGAGAATACATTTATAAAATATCGTTAAGAAGAAAATCAATTGACGGATTATACTTCTGCCGAATTTATACAGAACCTGATTTTAAAAAAATAGATTCTTTAATAAAATTTTTATCCGGCAGAAAAAGTTTTTATTCTTTAACAAAGAAGAAAGAAGATAAACATAACTTCATCTGCAATCTATCTTATCTGAAATATTCATATAAGAAAAGCAAAGGGGAGCTGATTTTCAAAATACGCGCAGACAGATTTTTACACAGCATGGTAAGGAGTATAATCGGCTGCCTAATTGATGCAGGCAGGGGGAACATATCAGTAGAAGAAGTTAAAAAAGAATTTAATAAGGGAGAAAAAATAAAGACTCAATATTTACCGGCTAACGCCCTATTTTTAAATAAAATTTATTATTAAATGAAAAACGCATTAGCAATAATAATTTCTTTCGTTTTAGTTTCCTCCTCATTTGCTCAAAGTATTCAGGAAAAATTAAGCAAAGAAGATCTGACCCATTATGCTTTAATAACAAATAAAGCTTCCCAAGAAAAAGATGTTCAGAATAATTTTCACAAATCAGTTTCAGAAGATGCTGAAAAGTCCCCTGTATTGGGAGCATTGCTTTCCGGTATTGTACCGGGCGCCGGAGAAATTTATTCTAAAAGCGCTCTCAAAGCGGGTATTTTTTTGGCTGTAGAAGCAGGATTATGGATTGGCTATGCAACTTTCCAGAGTAAGAGCAATGCTCAGACGGATGTTTATGAGGCTTATGCAAATCAGTACTGGAGTGTCAGGAAATATGCGCAATGGATTCACGATAAAGTACCCGGAGGCGAAGGTGTAGACCCTAATGTCGCAGATTTAAACGTACTAAGAAATCAATTGAACGCTGTAGAGTCACAAAAATTTTCACATACACTTCCATCATACGGTACCCAGCAATATTATGAATTAATTGGGAAGTATCAAAGTTTTGTTGCAGGTTGGTCTGATGCTGTTAACGCCACAATTGTATATACGCAAAATTATGCCGACCCTAATTATTATGAAAATTACAATACAACAATGCAACTTGATTATTCTTCCACAAGGCAGCAAGCAAATAATTACTATGATACTTCAATGAGATTTGTTATGGGAGCAATATTGAATCATATTTTAAGTGCAGCTGATGCCGTGTGGAGTATAAGTATGTTCAATAAAAAAATAGGCGTGAAGACAGGCATGAGAATGGAAAAAAGATATGGCGGAGTATTAATGCAACCATACTCTTTACCGACTGCAAATATAAGCGTACAGTTTTAATTTTTATAGTAAACAGTTTAATGTAGTTCAATATTAACCCCCTCCTTTAGGATGGGGTTTTTCATTTCCAATTGTTAACCCTTGAGGGTTAAACTTATTCCTATGATTTTTATTTTCCCTGAAGGGCGGGAATGTTGTTATTGTTTAACCTCAACCTAAAAGCCGGGGCTACTGAAATCAGGATATGAATACAAAATAATTTCTTTCTTTGAAATGCCTGTAAGCTCTGTTCAATAATTTTCTTTCATCTTTTTTAAAGAAGGCATACATTGTGGCTCCGCTTCCACTCATTGATGCAAAAACCGCTCCCTGATTAATCAGCTCGTCTTTAATTTGTTTCAAGGCGCCGTGTTTCTGAAATACAACTCTTTCAAAATCATTTAGGAATATTTCAGGTTTTTCTAAATCAAATGAAGTTACGGATTTTATATCAGAAGGATACTCTTTATCTGTTTCAAGATTTAGATTTTCATAAGCCCACTTAGTCGATACATGAAGATTGGGGTTCACGATTAATATATCGTAAGGAATATTAAACTCTGTAAGAATTTTCAACTTCTCTCCTCTCCCCTCTGCAAAACATGGCTTCATAATGAGGAAGAACGGAACATCACTTCCTATAGAAAGCGCCGTATCCATAATTTTTTTTCTGTTCTCTTTAATATCAATCTTAAAAAATTTTATCAGATGCTTTAGCACAGCCGCTGCATCTGAGCTGCCGCCACCGAGTCCCCCGCCAACAGGAATTTTCTTCCCTATGTTAACAGCAATCTTATAAGTTTCTACTATGTGAAAATTTTTGAAGAATGCTTCAATAGCTTTAAAACAAATATTGTCTTTATTGGAAGGAACGTAATATTTGTTACAGGTAATATAAACGGAATTGTAAGCTATATTGGGTGAAATAGAAATGTGAATTTCATCGTGAAGCTTAACTGGATAGAAGATTGTTTGTATATTATGAAAGCCGTCTTCGCGCTTGCTGACGATTTTTAAGCCTACATTAATTTTCGCGTACGAGTCGAGACGTATATCTTCTTCCATAATTTTTGATTGCAACAAATATAAATGAAAATGCCCTCTTTTGAGAGGGCATTTTTTTAATATAAAATTGATTATTTCATTATGATTTTTTCAATATGCCCATCGAACTAAAACTGAACCCCAGGTATATCCTGCTCCAAAGCTTGCAAGCACAATGTAATCGCCTTTCTTAATCTTTCCTTCGTGCCAATACTCCGATATACATAACGGAATAGTAGCGCATGTAGTATTGCCGTACTTGTGAATGTTCAACATTACTTTTTCAGGAGGAAGTCCCATTCTTTCACCGGCTGCTGTTATAATTCTCATGTTCGCCTGGTGTGGAACCAGATATGAAATATCTTCAGCTTTCAGATTATTTTTCAAAACAATTTCCTCTGATACATCTGCCATACCGACAACTGCTACTTTGAACACTGCCTTTCCGTCCTGATGAACGTAGTGCATATCCTTATCTACAGTTTCGTGCGAAGCAGGGTGTAAGCTTCCCCCGCCGGGCTGATATAAAAACTCACCTCCGGAACCGTCTATATGTAAAATTGAATCAACAATGCCATACTCTTTATCTTCAGTTGGCTCAAGCAAAACTGCTGCTGCACCATCACCGAATAAAATACAAGTATTCCTGTCTTTGAAATTTGCAATTGATGTCATCTTATCCGCACCGACAATAAGTATTTTTTTGTATGAACCGGATTCAATAAGTTTAGCTCCCGTATTAATAGCGAACAAAAACCCTGAACAGGCAGCTGATAAATCAAATCCCCATGCGTTCTTTGCGCCAATAGCTTCCTGCACAATACATGCAGTTGAAGGATAAGGCATATCGGGTGTTACAGTGGCAACAATTATTACGTCAATCTCTTCCGCTGAAATGCCTCTATTTTTTAAAACCATCTCGACAGCAGGAATTGCCATTGCAGATGTTGGTTTATCTTTATCTAAGTAGCGTCGTTCTTTTATACCTGTGCGTGTCTGAATCCATAATTCATTTGTATCCAAAAAACTTTCAAAATACTTATTATCAACAACACGGTCGGGCACATAGTGGCCGACCGCTGTTATCATTGCATTGACAGGACTTGTTTTAGACATTCTTCTCCCCGGAATTATTAGTATCCGAATTTGATTCTTCTAAAATTTCTGTGATTTCTTTTTCTATATCGCTTTCTTTTTTCAAATCAATAAATTCAAATTCCTCTGCATTTTTTCTGTGCTTAACCTTTATCGATGAACCTTCTTTGAAATTACCCTTTAGAATTTCCTCGCTAAGCGGGTCTTCAAGATATTTCTGAATTGCTCTTCTCAATGGTCTTGCGCCGTAGTTCTGGTCGTATCCTTTCTCTGCTAAGTATTCCTTTGCAGGTTTTGTTACGTCTATAGTAATTCCCTGAAGTTTTATTCTCTTCATCAGTTTTTCAATACCGACTTCAACAATCTTAACAATACTTTCTTTCGCAAGCTGCTTAAAGACAATCATTTCATCTATTCTGTTCATGAACTCAGGAGAAAATACTTTCTTCGCTGTTTCATCAATTGCAGATTTCATCTTTTCATACTTTGTGCCTTCTTTTCCTTCGCCAAATCCAAATACTTTATCAAGCTTAATATCCCGCGTTCCGATATTAGAAGTCATTATGATAATAGTATTTTTGAAATCAACTTTTCTTCCAAGACCGTCTGTAAGAATACCGTCATCCAATACCTGTAATAAAATATTGAATGTATCCGGGTGAGCTTTTTCGATTTCATCGAGCAGCACAACTGAGTATGGTTTTCTTCTGACTTTCTCAGTAAGCTGACCGCCTTCTTCGTATCCCACGTATCCGGGAGGTGCTCCGACAAGTCTGGAGACGTTGAATTTTTCCATATACTCACTCATATCAATCCTAATCATATTATCTTCGCTATCGAATAAAAATTTCGCAAGCTGTTTTGCAAGCTCAGTCTTACCGACACCTGTTGGTCCAAGAAATACAAACGAACCGATAGGTCTGTTCGGGTCTTTCAACCCTGCTCTAGCTCTACGAATTGCGCGTGAAATTTTTTCAACTGCTTCTTCCTGACCGATAACAACTTTCTTAAGATGTTCTTCCATCTTAACAAGTTTTTGCGATTCGCCATCAGCAATTCTGTTTACAGGAATACCTGTCATCATTGCAACTACATCTGATACACTATCTTCTGTTACATCAAATACCATGCTCTGGGATTTTATATCCCACTCAATTTTTACTTGCTCAAGCTCGTTTAGTAATTTCTTTTCGTTATCACGAAGCATTGCTGCTTCCTCATAGTTCTGATTTTTTACAACCTGATTTTTTGACTGACGGACTTTTTCAACTTCAAGCTCAAGCTCAACAATTTCCTTAGGAACAGTTATGTTCGCAAGGTGAACTCTTGAACCGGCTTCATCCATAACGTCAATCGCTTTATCAGGTAAAAATCTATCTGTGATATATCTATCAGCAAGCTTTGCAGCCTGTATGATAGCTTCTTCAGAGTATTTTACATTGTGATGCTCTTCATATTTACTTTTTATGTTTGCAAGAATCTGAATAGTCTCATCCACTGTTGCGGGCTCAACCATAATTTTCTGGAATCTTCTATCAAGCGCTCCATCTTTTTCGATGTATTGTCTGTATTCATTTAAAGTTGTTGCTCCGATGCATTGCAAGTCTCCACGGGCAAGAGCAGGTTTGAAAATATTGGAAGCGTCTAACGAACCGCTCGCTCCGCCTGCGCCAACAATTGTATGAAGCTCATCAATGAAAAGAATAACATCCTTTGCTTTTTCAAGCTCATTCATTACAGCCTTCATTCTTTCTTCGAATTGTCCTCTGTATTTTGTACCTGCAACAAGCGCAGCTAAATCCAGAGTAACAACTCTTTTATTATGAAGAACTCTCGACACCTGTTTGTTTATAATTCTTAAAGCTAAGCCTTCGGCAATTGCTGTTTTACCTACGCCGGGCTCACCGATGAGTACAGGATTATTTTTCTTTCTACGGGAAAGAACCTGCGCTACTCTTTCAATTTCTTTTTCACGTCCGACTATCGGGTCAAGCTTGCCTTCGATTGCGCTCTTTGTTAAATCGCGTCCGAAGTTATCAAGAACCGGAGTCTTAGTTTTCTCGGCTTTCTTCTCAGATGGCAGCTTAGGAGCTGACTGCGGAGTTCCGCCTGCTGTAGGCTTTCCGCTTAAAATATTTAAAAGCTCGTTCTTCGTATTTTCATAGTTGATATTGAACTGATGCAAAATCTGCGCTGCAAGATTATCATCTTCTCTTAAAATAGAAAGTAAAAGATGCTCCGTACCGATGACGTCGGATTTAAAAAGCTTTGCTTCTAAATATGTAATCTTTAAAACTTTTTCTGCTTGTTTGGTAAGCGGGATATTACCCACTGTTAAAGAGCCGCCGGACTGACGGACTGTATCCTCAACAGCTTTTTTAATCTTAGGAGCCTCCACTCCAAGATTTTTAAAAATCTTGATAGCTATACCTTCACCCTCGCGGATGATACCGAGGAGTAAATGTTCAGTACCGATGTAATCATGCCCGAGTCGAATCGCTTCTTCTCTGCTGAGCCGAATTACATCCTGAACTCTGTTTGAAAAGTTACTGTCCATAGTGGTTATTAGTTTGTTGTAAGTTCCGAAAAATTTTATTCAATTAAAATTTAAAAATTTCTATATCTTGTTTATTTAAAAATAAGTTGTTCTTATATCTTAAACCAATTTCCTAAAAAATAGTTCAATTATTATAATAAATATTACGAGTATTATAATGCATATTACGAGCCAAAGTAAATTTGCGAAGAATAGTTCAGAATTGTGAAAAACTCTGCTTTAAATTTGAAAGGGAGTGCAAAATAATGAAGTGAGGACTTGATAATGATAGTTAGGGTATTTCGCTGCTTATAATGTAGAACAAAGAGGAAGGGAAAATAGTTGATATGTATTTAGGTTTTTGTAGAGACTCAATACGTTGCGTCTAATAATCACGCTGATAGCAAGACGCAAAATATTGCGTCTCTACTCATAATTCCTCCCCTTAGTAAGGGGAGGGAATACGTTGCGATATATATTAAGCTTCTTTTTCCCATTCCCAAAACAGAGTTTGGAAAGGAGTTATTTTTTGGTCTGATACACCTTTTGAACTTCCCGCCCGCTTTCCTTGTTATCAACTTCCAATATTCGTTATATTCAATATATAAAGCATAATTCGCTTTTACATTGAATATATTTATTTATTTCAATAC
>JBBRQV010000083.1:0-13603 GCA_038225955.1 Ignavibacteria bacterium
AAGTATTCGATATAATAGGGAAGCATATTTCTAAACTTTTAAATCAGAATCGAACATAAGGGTAATGTATAATAAATTTTAACTCATCAATGTTTTCAAGCGAATTATATTTTTAAGTAAAGCCGTTGAATTCGTTTCAACAAAAAGGGTAGTTTTAATTATTACTCAAGGGCTTTCACATTATTCGCAGTAGCGAACCAAAGGATAAAATGCAGGGAGAAAAAGAAATTAAAGACCTTACGCAGGAATTTATAAATCACTTTAGGGAATATTTGAATGTTCGGTTAGGAGTTGTGCAACGAGACGAAAGCCGTCCTAAACTTTCGTAATATTTTTTTTGAATTAAAAAGTTAGTTTATTTCAAAATGTAAACTCCATAGTGATTTTAAAATTTTATCAAACAATTTTGTTGTAAATAATAAACTCCAATTTCCCCTTAATATTTAATACTCAAATATATACCTTCATTTTTACTAAGTCTTGCAATAAGTTCTATTTAGCACTCATTCAAACAAACCAAACCGAACAGGAATAAGCTATGAGAAAGCTAATCCTATCTGAGTTAATAATATTATTTTTCGCAACTGCATTCACGGGCAATCCTCCGCAAGGATGGTATCTGCAGGTTTTGCCAAGGACAGATGTAACAATTACTGGTATAAGTTTTCTTGACAGTTTGAAAGGATGGGCTGTTGCAAAAATAAATACAAATGATTCGGGGTTAGTAATAATTACAACAAACGGAGGTAATAATTGGAATGTTCAGCAAAAAGGTGATTATCTTCCTTATGCCTTGCAGATGCTCAGTGCTAGCATTGGTTATATTGTAGGGCTCGGTCTAGATGGTTCTTGTAGCTTTCATAAAACAACTGATGGAGGCGTACAATGGACAAGATTAAATGTATTAAGCGGAGTGGGAATGTTAAATAATTTATTTTTTATAAACAAAGATACCGGATGGGTTTGTAGCAGTGAGGATTTTTTTGATGGTGGTGTATTTAAAACAACTGATGGGGGGATGAACTGGACGAGGCAATTAGATCCTAATACAAAACCTAACTGTTTGTTTTTTCTTAACAGCGATACAGGATGGGTAGGAAATAAAGACATACACGGCAAGCTATATAGAACAACAAACAGCGGAGTAAACTGGGATCTGCAATATACTTTTCCTCAACAGGTAAACGATATATATTTTTTCAACGCAATAAGAGGTGTGGTATCGTCAGGCTTCTCTTCCTATACAACTAATGGCGGAGCAAATTGGATTCAAACAAATGATGGCGGAATAAAATTAAGTTTTGCAGATGATTCTGTAGGCTGGGCTGGAAATAATTTTATAGAAATTATAAAGACCACAACCGGAGGTCGAACTTGGTTTAGGCAGACTACTAACGCGAGCAATCCAAGTGTTTCTGCATTTGACAGTTTAAAAGCCTGGGCAGGCGGAGGCTCAAAAATTGTTCATACGATTGACGGAGGACCTATTTCAGCAATTCAAACAAATACAGAAATACCATCAAAATATATTCTAAAACAGAATTATCCAAACCCATTCAATCCTACTACTACAATTAATTATGAATTACGTGTTACAAATTACGTGACACTTAAAATTTATGATTTACAAGGAAGAGAAGTTTCGACTTTAGTTAATGAAAATCAAACTGCCGGAAGTTACTCTGTGGACTTCGATTCGAATCAATTTAATCTATCTTCAGGTATTTATTTCTATAGTTTAGAAGCAAAGGATTTCAGAGATACAAAAAAAATGATTTTGATAAAATAGCCTCAAGTTTTATGAAAAGAAAAATTATTAAAAAAGTATTTTTACTCTTAAGTATTGCGGTAATTTATTTTATTTTTTTTGCAGGGACAGAAAATTTTTCTGAGGTAAAGCAGGCAATTATTTCTACAACTATGCTGAAAGATTTTACTAATTTCGTTCTTGCTGACCAGCACCGCGATGGAAACTCAGTTTGGAATATAGAAAATCAAATGCCGGGCTATAAAGACCTGAATTTCAATGCAGCTCATTTTTATGAAAGCGATACCGGATATACAGAACTTGGTACCTTCGGCCAGGATTCACTGGAAGGTTATCAAAGAACTAATGTAAGAAATATTTTAAGTCTTGCAAATACGAACGGAATGAAAAGCGTAATTGCAAGAAAAAGGATAAGGGAATTATGCTTCTCTCAAAGATTAGTTTATGAAATTAGCAATGGTGGAAGCACAAACTTAAACTACGGCTTTTGTTATCAGAACTGCATGAGTAATGCCTATACTACTGATAGCGGAAGGACAGTTTTGCATGCAACAACAATCCCTGCTGATAACTTTAGCGCCGGATGGCTCTGTAATAACATTTATGAAAATATGCAGCACACGGATTTATATTATTTCGGACCGGGAAAAAGCGATCTGACTAACTGGCATGTAAAACCTGTGATGAGAATAAAACAAAGCGATTTTAATAATTCTGCATTATTGAATACTCCTGTAGTTAGAATAAATGTAGTAAATTATTCAGGTGATACAATAAATAAAGTAGTTTTAAGAGTCAGTAACTTCAGAGATGGAAATTCGCAATATTCCGGCAAATACATTGATAAATATACATTTCAAAATAATTTTGATTCACTTCAAATATTTGGCGACCAAAGTTCAGATGGTTTAAATTATGGCTACGCACAAGGAAAAGACCCTAAGAACTCTAAAGTAGATTTTAAAGTATATTGGCCTGGCCTGGTAGAAGTTTGGTTCGATAAAATGGTTGTGGACGATGAAAGAGCAAATATTTTATTTGACACAACTCTTAATCTTTCATTTAATAAGAAAATAAAAGATGAAGCCACAAGTTTTGGCGATAGCCTGACATTCTTTATAGATGAAATTGTAAGTTCACAGGCATACTCAACAAAATATGTGATAGATAAGCTGAAATTTTATAAGCCGGAAGCAAAATTATCTATGGCAATATCTAATAACTTAAACCGATTTTCACACAGGCAGCCGGAGTACAGCTCAAAAATGCTATTAGATATTACAAGACCTGATATAGTGCAGATAGATGCTCATCCTTTTCCTTTGCAGGATTCGTATGGGGGTCTTATTCCTGAAAATATTTTGAGTTCAGGCTGGTCAAAAGATTCAAGAATTCCTTCGGACTGGTATGTAAACGACAACGATAAAATAGAAACTACGAGAGAATTTTATGCTGATGTTGTAGTAGAGGATGTCAGAAACAAGATGGAAAAAAAATAGCTTTGGGAATATCTTGGGAAAAACTGCTGAAAAACTGCTGACAAACTGCTGACAAGTGACCGCTTTTTAGAATAAAAAGCCCGATAAACTTATAATTTATCGGGCTTTTACATTCGTGGAGAATAGCGGGGTCGAACCGCTGACCTCTTGCATGCCATGCAAGCGCTCTACCAGCTGAGCTAATTCCCCAAACGTATCAAAAATAAAAAACCACGCACGGAAATACAATTCATTAATAGAATTTTTTAGAAATATTCTGTTAATAAATTGTAAACAGGCAGGAACTTACTTTGAGCACTTAAATGAATCAGGAAAAACCGAGAACGCCTTCATTGTTTCTTCCGAAGTCTCCTTCAAAAAATCCACATTCAAAAAAGAATATTTTATTAAATCAAAATTAATTTGAGTCGAGTAGTCTGTTAAAAATGAATTAACATTTCCATCTGAGTTAGTATTTATATCGAAGACTTTCGCACCTGAAGTACAATTAAAATCAAGACCACTGAATTCTATATTTTTTATTTTGGCTGACTCTTTAGTCCTGAAATATATTTTTGCTTTATTTAAATCATATACAATACTCCATTGAGTCGAACCGGGCTGCGTAACTTCATTTAATACATTGAAGGAGTAATCCACAGGTTTTATTCCGCCGGTAAAATCATATTCTTTTATTAGTTTGCAGGTATGAGCAAATCTGCTCAATGAGGTGGGATTACTTACAAATTCTTTATCACCTCCGAAATCTTTATACTTTGAAACATAATCAACTGAAGCAGAATAAAAATCATTTGTAAGTACTTTAAATGGTAAATCGCCCTGTGTATGATATACCATTTTTCCGTTAATAAATTCTATCGCTGCGGAATTTCCATTCTTATCGGCAATAAGATAATGTATAGGGACACTGCTTTTACTTATTCTTATTTTTGAATCTAAATCAATTACTTCCTGCACAGTTGAAGCGTTATCTAACTGATATTGAATCCACAACAAAGTATTAACAGATGGTCGGGTGTCGGCTTCGGGATATTCTGTGCCGTCCATCCACATCAGCTCAACTACTAAGCCTGCTTCGTTCATTCCTCCCATGGGATATTCCTTGCCGAATTGATTAAAAGTAATGCTGCCATATTTAGAAATCCATTTTGCGAAGTTATTATTTCTATCAAGAGGTGACTCTTTAGAAATATTTTTTTTATTTACAATTAACAGTCCCTTACCGATTTGAAAATCATAATTCCTGCCGAAAATTTTTGTATCGCCATTGCTGAGAAAAAAGGTCGTACAAGGTAAAGCGAAAGACGGTATGGCTAATACCAAAATAAATATTAAAACTCCTTTCATTCTTTTTTTCATAAACAAATATAGAGAATTATTTTAATAAAATCATTTTGCGCGATTGCTTAAATCCTTCTGCTTCTAACACGCAAAAATATATTCCGCTTGGCAAGTGCGATGCAGACCATTCAAACCCGTAATAACCCTTAGCAAGAGGCTTATCATTTATTACATCAACTATTTCCCCTTTTAAATCAACAATGGAAATTTTTGTTTTTGAATTTGCTGCAACACTAAATTTTATAACAGTAGAAGGATTAAATGGGTTCGGATAATTCTGTTGCAGAGCAAATCTTTCAGGTGTTTGCGTTGAGATTTGATTGATTCCAACTCCGCCTCTATCAGTTTTGAATATTGCGCCAAGCTGGCCAACTGCCATTCCTATATTTTCATTTGCAAAGCATACGCTGTATAAATCATTTACGAAGCTTACAGGCTGGCTTTGCCAGTTAAGTCCTCCGTTAGTAGTTTTCATAATTTTTCCTGTACCAGCAATGCTTCCTGTATTTTCATTCGTAAAATATACTGAGTAAAAATCGTTTGTTACACCTGAAGGAATTGAAATCCAGTTTAAACCCGCATTTGTTGTTCGTAAAATTTTTCCGCCAACGCCTACTACAATGCCTGTGTTTTCATTGGTAAAAAATACTCCTCTTAAATCGCTTGTTACAGTTGAGTTTAAAATTACCCAGCTATTTCCGCCATTAGTTGTTTTTAAAATTGTGCCTGCTATTCCTGAAATATATCCTGTGTTTTCATTGGTAAAAAATACTCCCGTCAGTTCAGCCGATACTCCGCTTGTTTGCGGATTCCAGTTTGCTCCCGCGTTAGTTGTGCTTGCAATAAGTCCGTCTTCACCTGAAGCAGTGCCTCTCATCGCATCAATAAAGTGTATATTTACAAATGCGCTTGTAGTAGTAATGCTCTGATTAATCCAGTTAGCCCCTGCATTAGTTGTATGAAGAATTAAACCTGATTCGCCTGCGACAAATCCTGTATTGGAATTTATGAATTTTATAGTACGAATAAATTTAGTAGTTCCTGAATTAAGCGCAGTCCAGTTAGTTCCGCCGTTAGTGGTTTTCAGAATTATCCCGTTCACTCCGCACGCATAGCCTGTGTTAGCGTCGGTTAATGAAACTCCAAGCAAAGTTTGTGTACCTACTCCGCTTGTTTGTTGAATCCATCCTGATTGTGAGAATGATGAATTGAAAAACAGGAGGGAGAAAATAGCAATAAATAATTTTTGCATAAAAATATTTTGGTTTTATTATTATACAAAGGTATTAAATGAAATGAATTTTAACTTACTTAAAATTGACTTTTTGAAGAGGCGAGTTGACGAAATTTCATTGGCGAAATTTTATATTTTTGTACGAATAACTGGCTGAATGAACTCTGATGCTCAAACCCGATTGCAGATGAAATCTCTGAGATAGCTTTATGGTTTTCACTTAACATCTCTTTGGATTTTTCCAGCCTTATATTTGTTAAGTACTGGTGAGGAGTAATATGGAAATATTTTTTAAACTCTCTTAACATATGATGCTCGCACATGCAGGCATTTTTTGCGAGGTCAGTCAATTTTATTCTTTCATTATAACACGATTCAATATAATCTTTTACCGTATTAAGTCTTTTGTATATTTCCAGTTTAGTGGATTTCCTTACTGATGAAATTTTATTGATTTCTTTTTTTATTTTTTCCTGAGTGTGGAAAAGATATTCAAGTAAAAAAATCATCTGCTCCTCTATGTAAATTTCATTTCCGGAAATACTCTCGGACGCATTTTTTATGCTGCTAAGTATTGAAGTAATTTTTCTATCCTTTTCATAAAGTTTTTCTATTAATGGAAAATCCCTAAGGTAATTTTTTCGGGAAGGGGATTCTATACTTTCATTATCAGAAACTGTAATTGATGATAAAACATTCTCAATGAATTGCGGAGAAAAGAATATCGCAAAAGAATGCACGCTGCTATCGAATTCTATTCTGCTGTCATATTCATTCGTCGGATTTATAAGAAGAAAATTGTTTTCGGTTACTCTGTATCTGCATTTCTTAGTGGTGTAATGTTCCTCTCCCCTCAGAACTGTTTTAATAGTGAGTGTTGTGTTGTGCGGCGGATAATAAACATCAGAAGATTTTGCATCTATTATTACATTAGATGAAATATAAGAATCAAAATACTGGCTCAAATCGAAGCTCTCTTCGCTGTAATCAGGGAATGAAGAATAATGGGTAATGTTCATATCAAAATTTTACGCAAAAAATAGATTTTTGTTTAAACGAAAAAGCCCACCGGATTTTTATCTGATGGGCTTATACTTATACAATACAATATAAATTTTTAAGCTTGGTTCTCTACGCTATCAGCAAGTACCGTCCCATAAGAAACATACGGGCATGCAGCGTAATGTCCTTCTTTCTTTAATTCAAGAGGTGGAATAGCAAGCGCACAATCTGCTTTGGCAATAGGGCAGCGTGTTCTGAACGAACATCCGCTTGGCTTATTGATTGGGTTAGGCACATCGCCTTTTAAAATTATTCTTTCTTTCTTTTTTCTGTCGGGATTTGGAAGAGGTACTGCAGAAAGCAATGCCTTGCTGTAAGGGTGAACTGGATTGTGATAAATATCGTCGCCGTCACCAATCTCAACAATGTTTCCCAGATACATAACTGCAATTCGCGAACTGATATGCTCAACTACAGATAAATCGTGAGCTATGAAAAGCAGACTTAAATCAAACTCTGTCTGAAGCTCCTGCATTAAGTTAATTACCTGCGCCTGAATGGATACATCGAGCGCCGATACAGGTTCATCTGCAACTATTATTCTTGGATTTGTTGCAAGCGAACGGGCAATACCGATTCTCTGACGTTGTCCGCCTGAAAATTCGTGAGGATATCTTTTTGACTGCTCGGGCTGCAGTCCGACTTTTTCCATCAGCCATGCTACCTTATCCATTCTTTCTGCCTTATTCATTTTTGTATGATAAAGCATGGGCTCTTCTATTATCTGGCCGACTGACATTCTTGAATTGAGTGAAGAATAAGGGTCCTGAAAAATCATTTGGATTAATCCTCTGTATTCTCTCATTTCATTTCTTGAGAGCTTCAGCAAATCGATTTCACCTGTATCTGTTCGCAGCCATACTTCGCCTTCTATTATTACATCAGGTGAGGAGAATTTTAAAATATTAATTACAGCTTTGCCGATAGTTGATTTTCCGCAGCCGGATTCACCTACAAGCCCAAGTGTTTCGCCGCGTTTTAATTCGAGAGATACACCGTCAACAGCTTTTACTTCGGCAACTTTTTTTAAGAATAAACCTCCGTGTATAGGGAAACTTACTTTAAGATTTTTTATTTCAAGAATATTTTCAGCTTTCATTAAATCAAAAATTAAATGAAAAAATTTTATTTTTATTTATGGTTTCAAATTGAATCAATATATCAATACAAATGGCATCTTACTTTTTGTCCGTGTCTTATTTCTTTCAGTTCAGGTTCTGTCTTCCAGCAAATATCCATTACTTCAGTACATCTTGTGCAGAATTTACATCCTACAGGCAGTTCAAGAATATGAGGTATAATTCCCGGAATTGCCGTCAAATGTTCCTTCGGACTATCAGGGTCAGGCAAGGAAGATAATAAACCCTTTGTATAAGGATGAGCCGGGGTTTTGAATAATTGATGGACATCAGCTTCTTCCTGGACTTTGCCGCCGTACATTACGATTACACGGTTACAGGTTTCAGCAACTACTCCAAGATTGTGAGTGATTAATAATATAGCGGCTTCTTTTCTTTCGTTCTTTAGCTTTAGCATCAGGTCAAGTATCTGTGCCTGAATAGTAACGTCAAGCGCAGTAGTAGGTTCGTCAGCAATTAAAAGTGAAGGGTTGCAGGAAAGCGCCATTGCAATCATAACTCTCTGTCTCATACCTCCGCTGAACTGGTGCGGATAATCTTTCATTCTTTTTTCAGGTGCTGCAATGCCGACAAGCTCAAGCATCTGCGTTCCTTTAGCGAATGCCTGTTCTTTCGTAACGTCTTCGTGCTGCAAAATTATTTCCATTATCTGGTCACCGATTTTCATAACGGGATTCAGTGATGTCATCGGCTCCTGAAATATCATAGCAATTTCTTTTCCGCGGTACTTCTTCATTTCATCATAGGAGAGCTTCAGTAAGTCAGTCCCTTTGAATTTTATCTCGCCGCCTACAATTTTACCTGGAGGCTCCGGAATTAATCTGGATATGGAATACGCCGTAACGGATTTACCCGAGCCGGACTCTCCTACAATTCCTAGTACTTCGCCTTCCAATATATCGAATGAAACTCCATCAACAGCCTTTGCAGGAACTTTACCTTTAAGCTTTTTATCCTGCCTGTATAGTTCATTCAGGTCAGCATCGTGGCTGAGGTTTCCGGCATCAATATCTTTATCCGTTGCTTCAACGAAAAAATAAGTTCTGAGGTTTTTTACTTCTACAAGTTTATTTGCCATGTAAAAATTCTTTTTTCAATTATTTTAATCTTGAATATACTTTCGGGTCAAATGCCTCTCTTATTGCTTCTCCTATGAAAGTGATTGAAAGAAGCGTTAAGAACATTGCTGTTAAGGGCGTAATAATAAGCCACCATTTATCTATGCTTTCAAGTCCTTGTCCCATAAGTTCGCCCCAGCTTGGTGTGGGAGGCGGAAGACCGAAGCCTAGGAAATCCAATGCTACCAATGAAAATATATTCGCAACGATTGTAAACGGAGCATATGAAATCAAAGGTGTTAACGAGTTCGGTAGTATATGCCCGAACATAATTTTATTATTGTTTGCGCCCATCGATACTGCTGCCGATACATAATCTCTTGCCTTCTCTCTTAAAAATTCTCCTCTTATATAGTACGTCATTCCAATCCATCCGAATAATGTAAGAATAATTATGAGCAGGAAGAAGTTAGGCTGTAATATGGAACTCACTATGATAATTACGTATAAGAATGGAAGCGTTGACCAGATTTCAATAACTCTCTGGATTACAATATCAGTCTTACCCCCGAAGTATCCGCTGAATGCCCCGATAATAATTCCAATAAAGAAACTGAATGCCGTTACAACTAAAGAAAATGATAAGCCTATCTGGAAGCCGTATGCAAGCCGTACAAAAACATCACGTCCTCTGTTATCCGTTCCAGCCCAGTGTTTACCGTCAGGCTTTGTGGGCGGATTTTGAGTCATCTCGTCTAAAAGATTTTCATTTGGTCCGTAAGGATAAATAGGAAGCAGTACCCAGTTGCCTTTATCATCAGCTTTATATTGTTCTTTTAATAGCCTGTAATTTGCTTCGCCCTGTAGATTCTGCCCCAAGCTCTCGGCTAGATGAAACTTGAAAATAGGGAAGTAATAATCTCCGTTATATTTTACAATTAAGGCATCTCTGCCTGCAAATAACGGCAGTATGAAAGAGAGGATAAACAGAAAAGTTATCAGCAGGAATGAATAATAACCTCTCTTGAGGGTCTTGAACTTTTTCCATCTTTTTTTGAGGATGGAAGTCGAAACCTTATTTCCTTTTTCTTCGGATTGAATTTCTTCTGCAGTGATTTCACTCATATTTGTAACTCAAAAAATTTTTAGGATTAGTTAAATCTAATTCTTGGGTCCACCATTGCGTAAATCATATCGGATAAAATATTCCCGATTAATAACAGCAATGTAGAAATTACAAGTATTCCCATCACAACAGGGTAATCTCTTTGAACGATTGAAGTATAGCCGAGAAGTCCCATTCCGTTTATATTAAATACTTTTTCTATTAAGAAGCTTCCTGCAAGAACCAATGAAATAAAATTACCAAGTCCAGTTGCAATTGGAATCATTGAGTTTCTAAGAGCGTGTCCGAATATAACTTTATTTTCTGAAATACCTTTTGAGAAAGCTGTACGAATGTAATCCTGCCCAAGGTTATCTATAACTGTATTTTTAGTTAGTATGGTCAGTGTTGCAAAACTTCCAATCATATATGCAACAACGGGAAGAAATGTATGTCTTAGCTGGTCCCATATTTTAGCTCCGAATGATAAATCGTCCCATGAATCTGAACGAAATCCTCCGAGTGGGAAAACATCTAAGAAGCTTCCTCCGCCTAAAAATACAAGCGTCAAGGCGCCGAATGCAAACCCGGGAATGGCATATCCTATAAATACTAAGGATGACGAAATGAAGTCGAAGACAGAACCGTTCTTAACTGCCTTGTAAACTCCCAACGGTACGCAAATAAGATACGTTAATATAAAACCTATCAGGCCGAAATAAACAGAGACAGGAAACCTTGATTTGATTACATCCCAGACAGGCTCTGAATATACATAAGACCTTCCGAGATCTAATTTTACCAGATGGGTAACCCATATGATATAACGCTCGTGAATGGGTTTATCGAAACCATAAAACTTTTTTAATTCATCAACAGCAGATTGCGGAATATTCTGGCTTGAACCTGTTGTTGAGCCTGACTCTCCGCCTTTGCCGCTTCCCATACGAATTTTCATAATTTCCATTTCGAGGGGACCGCCGGGTACAATCTGAAGAATTAAAAAGGTAATTAACGTTATTCCCAAAAAGGTAGGAATGATAAGTAAAAATCTTCGGATAAAATAAAATGTCATATAAAATTATATGATTTATAAATCTGCCGGTTTCCCGGCAGATTTTTTAGAAATAAGATTTATTATAAGTATGGATTATTATTTCTGATAGAAATCGCTCAACTTAGTAGTTTCGCTTTTTCCTTCTTGTTTCCAGAATCTGTTCTCATCTGTTTCTAAAGGAATTTTTTTAGTGTTATCCTTTTTAGCTTCATCATAAGCCGCTGCCTTTGTAGCATCGTACCACCAGATTTGAAAGATTGGTGTATCGCTGCCGCCATAGAAATCATCCCCTTTGGCAAGAATCCATTTTGGCATTCCGAATTTATTCTGCCATTCCATTCTCTGGAAGTCAAGATTCCAGAAATATCCGTATGGATACATATTATATAAAATTCTATCGATTTCCTGTACCATAGGAATTCTTTCTTTTTTGTTGAAGTTGACAGTGTATTGTTTTACCAGTTCATCAACTCTGTCGCTTTTATATCCCGCCCAGTTTGTGCTGTTAGGGTCATCTGCTGTTTTGCTGATTACGTTGAAATCAAGCGAAGGAGGATTTTGCCCGCCCCAGTTTGCAATAATCATTGTGAAATTTCTTTCATTTCCGATTTTGAAATTTGTTGTACCATCAACTTCTTTAAGGCTTAATTTTATTCCGGCTTTTTTGAAATCTTCCTGAAGAATAGTTAAATATCTTTCCTGGGCCTTTTGAGCAAATGGAAGCTCAAGCTCAAGAACTTTACCGTTTTTAGTCCTGTAACCGTCTGCATTTTTATCTTTGTAACCTGACTCTTCAAGTAATTTTATAGCGCCGTCTAAATCAAATTTAAAGGCAACGTTATTTGTATCTTCAAACGGAGTTCCGCCAAAGAATGATTTCATTCTTTTATATTGTTTAAAGAATAATCTTTCATTCCATTTATCGAAATCGATAAGCTTGTTTACCGCTTCTCTCATCTTGATATCATTGAAAGGTTCTTTTCTCATATTGAGAGCAAGACCTGATGTACCAAGAGGTTTTTGATTATAGATTCCTTTTTTCACAACTAAGCCTCTGTCAACATCTTCAAACTTACTTTTTTCAGCCCACCACTGCGCTCTGCTGAATGCATAAACATCTATATCGCCTTTTTTGAATTTTTCATACTCAAGATTATCGTCCTGTATAACATCTGTTTTAAATACGTCAAAATTGTTTAAGCCAACTGCCCAGTTTTCTTTTTCACCCCAGTAATCTGAGAGTCTTCTCATAGTAATGCTTCTTCCGTTCTGAATATCTTCCTTCTTAATGTAGTAAGGTCCACTTCCGGGAATCGGGTCATAATTATATTTATCTAAGAAATCTTTTCCCTTCATTAAACTACCACTTGCATCATTAAGATAATGAGCAGGAAGAACTTTTATTCCGGCAGCAACATCAAAATAAATCCATCCGAGTTTTTTAGCTTTTACTGAAACGATATATTTTGATTCTGCGACAGGTGTTTCGAAATTATCTTTATAGAACTCATCACCGCCCGTTAAAAGAGTCGGGTCAAGACTTATTTTCCATGTTGCAATATAATCTTCTGATGTTACAGGTTTTCCGTCAGCCCATCTTGCATTCGGATTTATGCGGAAAGTGAATTTCATTTTATCGTCAGATATTTTCCAGTGAGTAGCCAGCATAGGAGCGTAGTCTTCAGTCACAGGGTCTTGCTGTAACAATCTTTCATACATCATATTCTGAGACATTCTTGTATAATAAGAATTTTCATCCTTACCGATTGGTCTTAGTGTAGCAGGGAAGTCAGGAATTGACCATGAAATGCTTCCACCTTTAGTAGCTTTAGGGTCTCCGTACCCTATAAGATTTTTATTAGTCGTCCATCCCTCGCCTGTGAATCCGTTACCGCCTTGCTCGGCAGTTACAGATGGGTCAGCTCCGGGAGGAGTGTCAAATTTTTTGATTGAAATTGGTTTTGTGTCAACTGACTTTGACTTCGGTTTATCGTTGCCGCATGAGTAAAAAATCATCGCGCATAAAGCTAAAGCTAATACGGAAGAATAAATGAGAGAGAATTTCGTTTTGTGACGCTTTCCTGCCATAATAAATTGTGTTTAAATTTACGGGTTAGAATAATTAATAAGATTAAAAGGAATATATTAAACCTTTTTTAAAATATATAGACATATTTGCAGGAAATTTTTTCCCCAAAATTATAGAATAGGAAAGGAAAGATATTCCATATCTAACCCAAACTCCAGTTTGGGTATTCAGCGTTGCGAAACATGGGCTTCGCAAAGAGTAACAAAATTATGTTATGTTTACTATTTAAGGACAAGAACTACGCGCGCAAG
>JBBRQV010000084.1:0-13565 GCA_038225955.1 Ignavibacteria bacterium
ATTTATACAAAAACAAAAAGCCCTTGCATCAATTAAGATACAAGGGCTTTGCTGTATAAAAAATTATATAAGATTAGTGCTTTGTGCCGTCGCTGACAAAAGGAATAAATGCAAGATGCCTTGCTCTTTTGACTGCTGTGGTAAGCTGTCTTTGCATTTTAGAAGTAGCGCCTGTTATTCTCGCAGGAAGAAGTTTTCCCTGGTCGTTTAAAAATCTTGTTAATAATCTCACGTCTCTGAAGTCGATGAATTTATCAATTCCTCTTTCTTTAAACGGATCTTTTTTCTTTCCTTGGCTCTTCTTTGCGCTTATTTGCTGTGTGAGCTTGTAGTTCTTAGCTTGCTGCTTTACGGTTAATTTCTTCATTCAAATAATTGTTAAACAACAAATATAGCGATTATTAATACTTTATTCAATGGGAATTTTAAGTTTATTTTGCAGAAATATGCACTTTATATTTCGATATAAAATCTATAAAAACCTATGAAAAAGCCTAAAAAGCAAGTTTCTTGGAAGAATTTCTTTATATCCTAAGAATTTGGTGTATTTCTGAGACTTTAGTGTTTTAATAGTGAGTCTATTTTTTTTCTTAAATAAACTGTATTCACAACTCCTAAAAAATTATTCTTCACCTTAATCTTCTCAAATTTATGCTTCAAAGTAATGTCAACAAAATCATTGACTGAATAAAAATTTGTCACGGATTTGTGCAGATAGCTATATGCATCCTTACTGCCGGAAATCATATTCCCAACTAAAGGCATTACTTTACCGAAATAAAAATTAAAGAGCTTCGTTTTAAAATCGTCATTACTAAACATCTCTATTATAATAAGCTGCCCGTGTGGTTTCAGGACTCTATTTATTTCAACTAAACACTTTTCCATAAACTCAAAATTTCTTATCCCAAAACCGATTGTAATTATATCGATCGAATTATCTTCAAACGGCAAGTGCAATGAATCACACTGAATCAATACAAGCGTTGAATTATTTATCTTCTTCTTCTGCAATGTCAGCATATTGAAGGAAATATCTGCTGCAAATAATTTTTTCGGATTTAATTTTAACAGCTCGAGAGATAAGTCCCCTGTTCCTGTTGCTAAATCAATCACAAAATCTTTTGGAGAATTATTTTTTTGAATCTCTTTTACGATTTCTCTGCGCCATCTTAAATCCATCTTCATAGTAAAAAGATGATTTAAGAAATCATACTTACCGGCGATTTCATCGAACATCCCCTGAATTTTTTTTCGTGACTTATCCAATTATAGTAAAATGATTATGCGAATCTTAAAGATTTGATAGGACTAATTTTTGAAGCAAAGTAAGCGGGGATAGTTGTTGCAAGGAAACATAATGCAAAGCTAATAATACTTACTGCAATTACATACTCAGGCTGTAAAAGAATAGGAACGTTCTTCATGTAGTAAAATTCAGGAAGAGCAAAGAATCTCAGTTTCAATTCAAGTAAACATAAACCTATGCCAATAATATTTCCCAGAATAATTCCGACAAATCCAATAATAAGACCGTCAAAAATAAAAATTTTCATTATATCGCCGTTGCTTGCACCAAGCGATTTTAATATTCCAATTGAATTAGTTTTCTCCAGAACAAGCATCAACAGAGTACCTACTATATTAAATGTTGCTACTAAAATTATCATACTTAGAATAATAGGAGCAGGAGTTTTTTGCAGTTCTACCCATGTAAATAGTGTCCGGAAAATTTTAAACATAGACTTAGCACTATAAGGATAACCAAGATAATCATTTATGGAGCGCGCCGTTTCATCCAGACTATCAATACTTTTCATATTCATTTCTATTCCGGAAATATTATCTCCAAACTCAAATACATCCTGAGCAGTTTTCATATCAGTATAAATAATTACATCATCGTAGTCTTTCAATCCTGTTTCGTAAGTTCCTGAGACTATGAACTGTTTTATCCTCGGAGGGTTTATAGGTGAAGGAACTCCTTTCAATCCAAATACAAAAACTTTTTTACCGGCTTCGATATTCAATTTCTTCGCAAGCTTATCACCAATGAGAATTCGCGAGTAAGTTGTATCAATCGGAGTTAAATTGAATTCCCCAGTTACAATTCTACTTTTAGCAGTAGAAATATCTTTCTTAATATCAATCCCTTTTAAGACAATTCCTTCAACATTGTCCTTATACTTTATTAATGCCTCACGCTGAACATACGGCGAGATGCCAGCAATATCTTTATATTTAAGTTCTAAAGTATCAATTACTCTCCGGTAATTTGCAATCCCTTCAGCCTTTTCCTTTCGGTCAAATGCGATTAACTGAATATGCGATACAAGTCCTGCTACTTTATTTTTTATCTCAAGCTGAAAGCCGTTCAAGACTGAAGTAACAATTATCAAAGCTGCAACTCCGAGCGCAACTCCAAGAATTGAAATATAAGTAATGAACGAAACGAACTTTGAGCCGCTTCGTGAGAATAAAAATCGCTTCGCTATGTTATATTTATAATTCAGTTTGCTGTATATTAACTTAAAAGATATGCTTTGATGAAATCACTTATCTCTCCGTCCATAACTCTCTGAACGTCGCTGGTTTCATAGTCAGTTCTGTGGTCTTTAACCATATTGTACGGATGAAAAACATAACTTCTTATCTGGCTTCCCCATTCTATTTTTTTCTTCCCTTTTTCAATGGTATCAAGCGCAGCTAATTGTTTTTCTCTTTCTATCTGATACAATCTTGACTTCAGCATCTTCATAGCAAGCATACGATTATTCATCTGGGTACGCTCTACCTGGCAGGAAACCACTACCCCTGACGGTATATGAGTCAGCCTCACTGCAGTTTCCACCTTATTCACGTTCTGACCGCCTGCGCCTCCTGAACGGAATGTATCCATCTTTATATCGGCAGGATTGATTTCTATTTCAATTGTATCATCTACTATAGGAGTAACTGCAACAGAAGCAAACGATGTATGTCTTTTCTTATTTGCATCGAAAGGAGAAATACGTACTAATCTGTGCACGCCTGACTCTGCTTTCAAGTAGCCGTAAGCAAACTCACCTTCGACTTCAATCGTCGCGCTCTTTATTCCTGCGCCGTCACCATCCAGCTTATCAACAAGCTGAGATTTGAATCCCATCTTATCGCAGTAACGTAAGTACATGCGAAGAAGCATATCTGCCCAGTCCTGAGATTCAGTACCACCTGCTCCTGAATTTATTGTAATAATAGCATCACGCTTATCGTCAACATCGGCAAGCATATTTTTCAGCTCAATCTCTTCGAGCATCTTTTCAAACTTAACAATTTCAACGGTGATTTCATCACCGACTGAATCATCACCTTCTGCTTCTGAAATTTCTATTAAAGTTTGTATATCGGAAAATTGATTTTCGAGCTGTCTGAACTCATCCACCCATTTTTTTAGAGATGATACTTGCTGAAGTAATTTTTGAGCGGCGTTATTATCTTCCCATAGGTCTCCGCTCTCGGTTTTCATTTCGAGGTCTTTTATCTGTACAGTCTTCTCATCGACTTCAAAGAAACCTCCGCAGATGTTCTATCTTCTCTTTATAATCTTTTATTCTGTATTTCTGTTGGTCAAACATTTCGTATTATTCTATTTTAATTAAATATCTATTTCCATTTTTAAAAGCGCCGAAGCAAGTGTTTTGCCTTGGGCATCTAGCATAAGCGAAACTGTTCCGCCGCCGCCGAGTGTATTATGTAAAACAAAATTAAGCGCGTTAATGTTTGGCATTTCGTAACGGTCAACATCACCCTTGCAAATCCCTTCAAAAAATTTCTTTACGCGCTCTGCTGTCACTTCGCGTTTAATTATTTCATAATCTTCTTTCTTGTAAGCAATTAATCCTATATTTGCAGCGTCGCCTTTATCTCCGCTTCTTCCGTGACAGATTTTTCTTAATTGTATTTTCATTTATAAACTATGGTTTAACTTTATTCGGATATTGTAAACTTAAAGCTTTGTTTTCTTCTTTGATTCGTATTGAAAGCATAATTGCATTCCAAATCGTAAAAATTATTGCAGTGTAGTAGAGATTAAAAACTAATGGTAAAATTAAAATTTCAAGGGTAACAATAACGTAATTCGGATGTTTAAAAAATCTATATGGACCTTTATTTACAAGCGGTCTCTTTTTTATTCTAAAAATCTTTGTATTCCAGAATTTGCCAAGAGTGGCAATTACCCACACTCTTCCAAACTGCAATAAAATAAAAAATACTAAAAATGAATAATTTAAAGTATTTAATTCTTTATACCTACTATAGAAAAAAAGCTCCTGAAACATCACAAGAAAAAAGCATACGTGCATTAATACAATAAATTTGTAATGCCCTGCACCATACTGAACTGCGCCACGTGAAAGCAGCCATTTCTCGTTATGGTTTGATATAACTAATTCAACTAATCGCTGTATTATAACAAGACTTATTACTATATAAAAAAGTGAATCCATAGTTTTAATAATATGGATTTTGCATATAGTTAATTAGTCATAAAATTTGATTGACTTACAATTTTAACTAGAACAATTCAATAATTATACATATATTTATTAACTATGGCTTCAAAATGCATAAAAATTAACAATATGAAAAAAATATTAGCGATCGTACTTATTTATATTCTAACAACGTTAAATGTTTCTGCTCAGTGGATACAGCAGACAGTTCCTCAAAATATCACCATAGTTAATTCAATAAATTTTACTACAGGTAACATAGGAATCGCAACAGGCTGGGAATTTGATTCTCAAATTCCAACATCGGGAAGAGCATTATATACCACTAATGCAGGAGCAAACTGGAATTCAGGTAACGTACCTAATCTTTGCCGTGTGATCGTTTCAACAGAATATATTAGTCCAACAATTTTATTAGGAGTTGGCGCAATCAATCTTGTTAGTGATGCAACAAATCTTGACACACAGTTTTCAGATTTTGAAGTAACAGGAAAATTTAAAAGATCACATATTAAGGAAACCAAGAATAAAGTTTTGAACATATATCGGGGAGCCTTTTTTAAATCAACAGACGGAGGTATCAATTGGTTTGAATATGGTACACTTCCATCAGGATGTAATTATCTTACTTACATGGATTTCATTAACGCTAATACCGGATTGGTAACTGCAGATGTCGGCAGTCCAAATACAACTCAAGATAATATATATAAAACGACAGACGGAGGTCTTACATGGTCTATTCTTCTGAGCCAAAATATAAATGGACAATTAGAATCAATTCAATATCTAAATGAGAATCTTGCATTTGCAACAGGTTACGACCAAATAGAATGCACAACACACGCTGTTTTTTTAAAAACTACTAACGGTGGAACGAATTGGACAAGGCAGGTAAACGATAGCATTGGATATAAGAAAGCATTTTTTATAAATAATAATACAGGATTTATAGCGGGAGGCAATTCAGCCACTGCTCGAATATTAAAAACTACTGACCAGGGAAATACATGGAATAATGTTTACTCAAAAGATTCTGTGATAATGGGAGGTGTGAATTTTTTTGGTGAAACTGGAGTTGGGATTGCTTTTGGCAACAGGTCTATAGAAGGAGAACCATATATTCCTCATGCTTTTCGAACAACAAATTTTGGGGCTACATGGAGTGTGCAAATAATTACAACCAGTTCAGACCCGTTTCTGACTTCCAGTTTTATGTTGGATAAGTATAATTACTTTGTATCGACTGCCGGTTTTAATCCCGACTGTATCTTTCATACAACCAACGGTGGTAGTGTAGGTGTTAGTTATAATACTGGTTCATTTCCTGATAAATTTTCTCTTGAGCAGAATTACCCAAACCCTTTTAATCCTTCAACTTCAATTAAATTTAATATTCCATCACGAAGCCAGATTATTTTAAAAGTTTATGCCATTAACGGAAAAGAAATCGCTACACTTATTAACGAAGTTAAATCTGAAGGAAGCTATGAAGTAAAATTTGATGCAGGAAATCAGCCAAGCGGAGTTTATTATTATAAATTATTTTCAGGGAATTATTCAGAAACAAAAAAAATGCTTTTAGTAAAATAGTCTTGTCTTACAAAAAAAAAATCTGCTTTGAAAAATTTCAGAGCAGATTTTTTGAAACAAATTCCTTTAGAATCATTATACCTAAAAAGTTTTTATATATACCTCGCAAAAAAATCTATATATTCTCGCAAGCAATAACAATTTCCATTTTAAAATTCCATTCAGTAACCAACACAACCATGAAAATATTTATTTTTATTGTATTATTTTTTATTTGTGGGATTTTTATAGCCTTTTCGCAATTAATGCAGCCGGAAACTAAAGCTATTACAGGAGTATTAGAACCTAAGATTGAAAGATTTTTTACTAAGTACAATCCTGATTTTGAAAGAAAAGGGATGATGAAGTCATCGTTCAAGCATGAATTAGTTCCCTTGTACAGTAAATAAGGATGCCACACGTAAATTATTAATTCAAAAAAAAAGCCTGTCTCGTTATTCACAAAACAGGCTTTTTAAATTTTATTAGTTAAACTTTATTTACTTGGTGCAGGTGTTCCGGTTAATGCGTTCATAAATGATTTTGCATCAGCATTATCGGGTTCAAGTTCAAGAACTTTTTGGAAATTCTTTATAGCTTCTTCTTTATATTTCTGTTCGTCAGCTGCATTGTTTGCTGCTACTGCAGCTTTTCTCTTATCATAATTAATGATACCTGTATAGAAATATCCTAAAGAGTAAGTCGGATCTTTTTGCAAAAGAAGACCAAATGTTCCCAAAGCATCATCAAGTTTTCCGTCCTGATATTGAGCTACACCTTTTGCAAAGTAAACAGTAACATTCTGTGTTCCCATGCCGATTGATTTATCGAAATTTGATACCGCTTCGCTGTAATTTTTTTGTGATAAATAGATTTTACCCTTCTCAAAATAAACTCTGTCTTCGTCCGGGTCAAGCTTTGAAGCTTTATCAAAAATTGTGAATGCTTTAGTAGTATCACCTAAACCTAAATTTGTTCTCGCAATATTTATGAAATCTTCTGATTCAAGAAAATCGTCCGGAACTTTTGTATAATAGGTTAATGCATTTGCATAATCTTTTTTCTCGAATAAAATTGTAGCTTTGATTCTGTTTGCGCCTTCATCTGTAGGATCATTTTTTAATACTTCATCAATCAATGCATCTGCCTGGTCTTTTTGTCCAAGGTAATATAAAATTTTTGCTTTATATGATTTACCGTCAATTGAGGATGGTCTTAAAGCTAAATATTTATCGATATTTTCTAAAGCTGTTTTATAATTTTCATTGAAGTACAATAATCTTGCAGCCTCAAAATAAGCATCTGCAAAGTTAGGGTCCATTTGCTCTGCAGCAATATACTGGTTTAATGCCTCAGTATATTTTTTTTGTTTATAATAAATTCTTCCCAGACCGTATGTTGCAATAGCGCTCTTTGGATTTATGCCTAAAGCTTTATTGTAATTATCTAAAGCCGGCTGATAAGCTCTTCTGTAATAATACGCATCTCCAAGACCTGAATATACATCTGCATTCTCTTTGCTGATAGTTGTAGCAAGGGTAAGAACTTTAATTGCATCATCAACTTTTCCTGCTAATGAATAATTCGTTCCCTGAGATATCAGAACTGAAATATTTTCAGCATCTGCCTTTGCAGCTTTTTTATAATAAGAATCTGCTTTATCGTATTGTTTTCTTGCACTGAACAAATCGCCCATTGTCTTCAAAGCCATTACACCTTCATCATCTTTAACCAAAGCTTTATTTAGATATGTCTCGGCATCTTTTAAATTTCCTGTTTTATATAGTGCAAGTCCGTATAAATAATTTGCATCGTAACCATTATCGGTTTTAACAACATCCTTAAGAGCATTCACTGCACCTACATAATCACCTTTCTTAATTAAGCTCTCTGCTTTATCAACCTGTGCAAAAAGAGCAGAAGTTACGAACATAAAAGCAAAAACAAACAGTGTTAGAATTTTAATGTTTTTCATATTTAATATAAATAATAAGTGTTAATTAGTTTAATTGTATAGTATGAACCGGCTGACTGACCGGAACCAAACCGTTTTTAAGAACCACCGTCTGCCCATCCGGCTTAAGCAGAAAAGAAAGAAATCCTGTTGTTAAACCTATCCCTAAATCTCCTGTGATAATATAGGCGTAACGCTTGTAAGGATAGCTGCCGTTGGAAATATATCCCTGGTGGAACTGAACAAAATCATTTTGAAAACCAGTTGCGGTTATTTTAGAAATTCTTAATGCTTTAACAGATGCATCAAGTGAATCCTGATTTCCCGCTGAGAGCCAAGACATATTTACTATACCGATTGCATTCACATTATCTCTTATCACCTGGAGCATTTGTGTACTTGTTGAACAAACTGCTGCTGCTGTGGAATAATCCATTTTATTCATTATAGAATCCCTTACAAAACTGTTTACCGAAGAATTTTGTCTCTGGATAAAAAGTTTTATGGTACCTTTTGAACTGCCAAAATATGATTTTGTTTCAGAGTTCTGAGCTTCATTTTGGGATTTTATATCTGTCCAGTTTTTTAAATCACCCGTAAAAATATTTTTTAAATCTTCTGATGTAACTCTTGCAACAGGGTTTTTCGGATTAACGATAAATGCAATGCCATCAATAGCAAACGGAAATTTCTTAAACTCAAGTTTATTATCAGCTATGATCTTTTTTTCTTCATCGGTAAAATCTCTTGTGACGGCAATTGTTTTTATTTTGCCGTTAATTAAATCGGCAATGCAATTTGTGGTTGGAAGGGATGTAATAAAAAGCTTTGCTTCAGGATTTAGTCTTTCAAACTCATCTTTCTCTTTTTTCATCAAAGGCTCGATTGTTTCATCGACATCAATATCAAGATTGCCGATAGTTGCCTTCGATTTTATTTTGTCAAATTCACAACCTGAGATGAGGGTAAAGCTAAAGAAGAGAATAAATATTAGGGTATGTAAAAAAAATTTTGTCATGTTTCATTATCTTCTCTCATTTTCTTTTGAGAAGCTTTTCCGTTTGCTTTTTCATCTCTTCGCGTTTTTCTTCCAGCACTGCTGACTTATATCTTGAATAAATATTAAGCGCTCTATATATCGAGTAAGCGATTAGTATTCCTCCAAAAACCATTCGCGTGCTTTTCTCTGCGTTAGCAAGGAATACCCCTGTCATCAATAGTATGCCTGCAGTTAGTAAAGCTACTGAAGTGACATAACCAAGAATGACAGAAGTATTTAAATTCATTTATACTGTTTAAAAATTATTTATCGTCTTTTTTCTCTTCGTCGTCAGTTTTCTTCTTACCGAGACTGAATTTAAAAGGAACGTTTACATAACATCTTACCGGCTGTCCGCCCTGTAATGCAGGGGTGAACTGAAGGCTCATAATCTTATCCTGAATTTCACTGTGGAATACATCAGGTCCGCTTATACCGGCAACCTTTATAATTTCACCGCTTGTTCCAACTAATATTTTTGCAACACATGTTCCTTCTACGTTAGATGCTCTTGCGATTTCAGGGTATTTCATAGAACCTCTTACTGAGCTAAGATTTACAGGTGAAGGAGCTTTTTCTACTTCAAAGGATTGGAAGTCTTTTTTCTTTTCTTCCTTTTTTACTTCTTTTGTTTCTACTTTTTGTTCAACTTTCTTTTGCTCAAGCTTTCCTGTTCCGTCCCATGTTACTTTGTTTGGGTCGTCAGTACCGGTTGATGCAACAGGAACTTTAACTTCATCAAGTTTTTCCTGAGTCTTTGTTGTTAAAACTTCTGATTTTTCTTTTGCTACAGGTTCGGGAACAAGCGCTTCCAAATCTTTAAGTGCAATTGGTTTTGGCGGCTCAATTTCCGGTGGAGGTGGTACTTCTTCACTCGTAGGAGGAGGTAAATCCAAATCCTGCAAAGTAATTAATCTCTGTTGATTCAGTTTATCTTCCTCGATGCCTGCCTTAATCTTGTTATAAGCAAACACAGTGCCGATTATTACAAATGCAAAAATGATTGCAAACATTAATCCGCGCATTGAGTATTTCTGATAAAGTGCTAAGAGCTCTGGAGCACCATAAGTCATTCTACCAAGGGGTTTTACCTGTGGTTCTGTTGCGGTTGCCATTTTTTAACCTCGCAAGTTTATAATTTTTAAAATCTTAGAATTAAAATGTATAATAGTTTTAACTACTCTATTTTAATTATTGTTCCTCTTATCTGCAAAATAAAGAAGAAAAACAATAAAATCTATTGCTAAATGTAATACTACAATTTTTTTACGTTAATTTCCGTGTTAATCTTTTACCTCAAAATCAAACTAGGAAACTTTACTTCATAACTAAAATGGCAACCTTTAACAGTATATATTATTCGTCAGTTTTTTTCTTACCTAATGTAAATTTAAAAGGAACGTTTACATAACATTTTACAGATTGTCCGTTTTGCAGGGCAGGTGTAAACTGAAGCTCCATTATTTTATTTTCAATTTCGCTATGAAACACATCAGGTCCACTTATGCTCGCAACTTTCAATATTTCACCGCCTGTTCCTACCAGTATTTTTGCAACGCATGTTCCTTCCACATTAGATGCTACAGCAATTTCAGGGTATTTCATTGAGCTTCTAACAGAGTTCAAATTAACAGCTACAGGAGATTTCTCAACCTGATATGATTGGAATGGTTGGTCACTTTTTATCTTGACTGGCTCCTCTTTTATAACATGTTCTTCAATAACTTTATCTTTGAGTTTTCCATCTAAATCTGATGTTACTTTACTTGCGTCATCTGTTCCTTCATGTGAAACATTCTCAGGAGAATCGTTTAGTTTATCCTGCGTCTTTGTAGAAAGAATTTCAGATTTCTCCTTTGCAACAGGGTCAGGTGTTAACGCTTTTAAATCTTTCAACGCTACAGTTGTCTTCTCTGTTTTAACTTCTGCTACAGGAGGAGGAACGTCAACAGTTTTCTCATGTACAGGTAAATCATAATCAACTATAACAATGTTTCTGTTATGTTCTTCTTCATTGCTAACGTTTGCGTGGATTGAATTATACGCCGCTACACACCCTATCAATACGAAAGCAAGCGCTATTGAGTATATCAATCCGCGGAACGCATATTTTTGGTAAAGCGATTTTAATTCAGGCGCTCCGTACATCATTTTACCAAGGGTTTTTGTTTCTTTTGCTGTTGCGGTTTTCATTGTAAACCTCGCAAGTTTTTTAATTTGTTGCATAGAGATTAAACTACTCTACTTTACAAATGTTCCTGCTTGGTATAGCTCCCAGTTCCCAGTTGCTGGTTGTCAGACAAAACTCAGTCCTAAAAGTCAACAAATTTTAATCCTGACAACTCAAAACTAACAACTATTTATCCGTTAATTCTGAAATATGCATTTCAACAAATTCTTTTGCAAAAGACATTAAATTCTTAGCCGCTGCTCTTCCTTCTGTTGAGCCCATTGCAGCATTAAGAGCATCTTCGCTCTCGAAATACATTTCTGCGCAGAGGAAATATTTATTTGCGCCAAGGCTTTTTACATTATATACTTCTGATTTTATTAGCCCCGGCATTTGTTTTGCCAATGGAAGATGTTCATTTGTATATTTTTCAAGAAACTCCTCTTTGTTTTCGGGAGCTCTGTAAAGCGCTACAAGTTTTACCATTATTATTTTTATTTAAAAATTATTTTTTTGTGGGTGGGAAATAAGGCAACACGCCAATAGGATTGCTGAAATACTTTTTTACTAAATCATCATTTGATGCAACAGTTATTTCTTTCTTTTTAGTTTTATTATTCTCGTTGCTTACAAATTCTGTTTCTTCATTATTATCCTGAGGAATTTCCATTCTTACAATTTCATTCGCATTTATACCTGCTGAAGTAATTTTATCATAGGGGTAATTTATAAAAAATTCCGGCTTTGGCATTTCCTGCTTCTTAGGTATTTGTCTGTCGTATCCGATGTAAACGCCTGACTTAGGAATCATCTTAGGGTCAATTACAAAATATTTTCTGTCATTCACATAATATTTTCCGCTGAGAATATTGTAGAGATTTTCAGCAAGCATTCTTTTGTACTCTTCAGTTGTGAATTCCTGCTTGTCGGCATCATAATCCTTCGGCGCAAATGCAACAGTTCTTGCAAAGCTTCCTCTATGAGCAAGTACAATTGTACCAAGCTCAACCTGTCCGAACATCTTCTTAACATCTTCATGCTTCATTCTTATACATCCGTGAGATGAAGGACGAACACCCAGACTCGAATAATATCCTGTTCCATTAATCGAGTGGAATCCAATTCCCTGATTGAACGGCATGAAGTGATACATATCAGCGTTATCAAACTGTGAGGATTCGTGATGCTCTTCCTTTACAAATATTGCGAATAGTCCGGGACGTGATTCAAGTCCTTTTTCTAACATTTTATTTCCTGTTGAAACCGGATACTTATCTGTCTTTCCGTCTCTCCAGTGTACATAAACCATTTGTTCATGGATTCTAAGCTCAAGCCAGTTGTCTTTATCAGTGTAAACAGTATCCATAAGGCCGTCGGCTAAATCTTCTTCAGAAACGATGTTGTAGCTTCCGTTGAAAATTCGTGAATTCATTTTTGTTTCTTTCAGAAAATTGTCCTTCACAAAGTCGTTGGGCTCAGCGAAAGTTTTGCTGTTTAAAAATCCTGATAAAAGAAAAACGATTACAAGGAAAGGCATTCCATATAAAATTATCTTAGGAGTACGTTATTCATATGCTTCTCCAAAAGCGTCTTCAGAGTAAGCTGATGTATTATTTGTATTTTCTAATTCGTCGGATTTTTGCATATCAAGTAAAATATCAAAAATTTAAAAAAAATTCCCTGTAAAATGAAATGCTTACCATTTTTATTTTTTTGTCACAGGAAAGCACTTTTATACAGTTTTAGAATCCATTCCTTTGCACTATAGGCTTTGAGGTGCGCTTTATCTATATTATTTTATACTCAATCAATAAATCTTTTTGTAAATCTCTTCAGTCGAAAATAAATTCCTTGCGATATTATTTTCTTCCGTGAAAATAATCCTTCGGTTATTCTTTTAGAATAATTCTTAGTGATTAACTTTTTTTTAGTGCTAGAGTTAATAAAAAAGAAATCTTGAGGAGTTTGCATTTATTACTAAAAAATGCATTTTCAGTAATATTACTGATATACTTTTTTGCGAAAAACAATTAGTTTTGTATATCCAGATTCATATTTATTGTTTTTCACAATCTTAATGTGAGTTAGTGTGAGCAATAATTTATTACAAGCTCCATTACGATTGTATGTCAAAATTAAAAGTGCGGATATTCCGCAAAAGACCCTTTCACATAACGAAGAAAAACTTTGAATAATTCTGAAGACGATGTAAGTTCCAAAAATGGTAAGTTCTCTACAAACGGCAATTTTTCTAAAGATGGCAAGTCAGGAATTAATATTGTATCTGCCAGAGAAAAGGAAGTTCTTAAATTATTATCAGAAGGATGTACAAACAAA
>JBBRQV010000085.1:0-13411 GCA_038225955.1 Ignavibacteria bacterium
CAATTTCCTGCTGCAAGATAAGAATTTTACTTTTAGTAGTGGGGAAATCAGGTCTGCCAAGCATATCAAATGATGCCGCAGCATCACAGGAGAATTTTTCATCGGAAAAATTTTCAATCATACCAAAATGATAATCTAGTTTTCCCGTTCCGAGCTGGTCGCTGGATTTTGCAATGGGGATTTTAACTGATACCTGAGCATAATGAGAAAAATATTTCCCTTCATCTAAAAGAAATCGTGAACTAAGCAGAACATCTCCTACTCCGTTAAATTTTGTTCCGTTCAGATTGTAATTAGTTGTGTAGACAGTAAATGTTCCTATAAGATTAACGGAATTTGAAAGTCCGTAAGTCCCGGTAACATCGAAATCAGGATAATTTCCATCACTGGAAAAATTCAAATCAATTGCCCCTTTATCTTTCAAAAACATATCTGAAGTAAAATCAGGCGAAGGCCTGTTTGCATTCGTAAGATAGTTATATGCGGCATCTTTCTGGGCATCGAATATTTTTTTTCTAACATTGCTCTGCGAGTACGAGTCGCAGAACAATAGAATTAGAAAGGAAACTATAATAAGTTTTCTCATTATTTAGAGTCAACGATTTCAATTTCGCCGGATACTACAACAGTTCCATCTTTTTTAAGACAGCTTACTTTGTACTTGCCTGCTTTTTTGAAAGCAACATCGTTGAAATAAATATAATCCATACTTGGTTGTACGGTGAATGGAAGTGTTTCTATAACTTCGCTAGTTCCTTTATCCGTAATGTTAATATTAACATCTGATACATCAATTTTTGTTTTTGATGGTCTTAGATCAATCATTACAGTCAATGTTCCTGTGGTAAACTTGGAGGATTCTCCTATTTCACCTTTCGTAGCATCATACTTCTCGCAGAAATATAATCTGTTTTCTTTTTTACCGAACATCGAACAGCCGAAAGTCAGGGAAGTTAAAATAACTGCTGACAGGAGAAATTTGTAATTAATTCTCATGTGGGTATATGTTTAAGTTTTGAAAAAATCTATTAAAATTGTTTTAAACCGTTCACATCTCCCCATAGCCCGCGTTTCTTTTCTCTTGCTTCACGTTCATACTTTCTGAACTCATCAATTTTAGAAATAGGCGTAGGGTAAACGTTTGCATAGCCGTCCTGTAGAATTTTCGCATTGAGGCAGGTGCCGTCTTCAAGGTAAACGTATCTTAAACTTCTACCATATTTATCCTTATCGGTTCCCGGTTCTTTTACTAATCTTACTTTTTTTCCTTCAGCCAGTTTCTTCACATAGTCTGATGCCATCTGTCCGAGCATTTGAAGTGTTTTTTTATCCTGTCCTGATTTTTTTGAATCCTTATCAAGCTTAGCAGATTGAAATTTTTCAGGAGTATCGATTCCAAGTAATCTTATCCTCTCACCGCCGGCCATTTTAAATGTATCTCCGTCAACAACTCTTTCTACGACTACATATTCGGATTGCTCATCTTTTTGAACTGATTCCAGCTTTGGAGTAACATACTTATACCCTATGTATGCAATTATTGCGAGTGTAAGCAGCGTTGAGACAGACTTTACAAAAAATTTTATCATTTAACTATGAGTGTGAGCTTAATATAAAATATCTATTATTAATTTCTTCTCTTCCGGTTTTTTATCAGAGAATTTTATTGCTTTGTGAATTCTTTCTTCAGCATGGAAAAGTTTTGATTCCTCTTCGGCAAGCAGTTCACAAATCGGTTCTCCTATGGAAATTTTATCGCCTACTTTTTTCTTTAAAATTATTCCTGCAAGATAATCTAACTTATCATCCGTTTTCTTTCTTCCGCAGCCTAAATCAATTGCTGCAAAACCAAAATCAACGGCTTTCATTTCTGTAATATATCCTTCAGTTTGCGAACGAAGAAGTTTAGAGTGTTTAGGTGCTTTAGTATTTTTCCAGTCTTTTACATAATCTAAATCGCCGCCCTGCACAGAAACCATTTCATAGAACTTATTCAACGCAGAGCCGTCCATAATTTTTTCCTGCGAAATTCTTTCACCTTCTTCGAGTGAGCTTGCTTTTCCGCCGAGGTAAATCATTGCTCCGCAGAGAACATTGTTCACTTTGCAGGAATCAGGAATATCAACACCTGTTAAAATTTCAAGCGACTCTTCTACTTCAATCCAGTTCCCGATTTTATTGCCAAGCGGTTCATCCATAGCAGTGAGTACTGCAATAGCTTTCTTGCCGAATTTTTTTGAAACCTCTAAAAGATTTTTTGCAAGTTTTATAGATAAGTCATAATCAGGGAGATTTGAACCATTTCCTATTTTCACATCGAAGACTAATGCATCTGCGCCCTCTGCAATTTTTTTACTCATTATGCTCGCAGTTATAAGCGAAACGTTTTCAACGGTGGCAGTTACATCGCGCAGCGCATAAATTCTTTTATCAGCGGGTGCTAAATCTTTTGTCTGCCCGCTCATTACAAGTCCTGTTTCAGAAAGAATTTTTTTAAATGCTTCTATAGGATAATCAATTTTAAATCCGGGAATAGACTCAAGCTTATCAAGCGTTCCGCCCGTGTGGCCAAGTCCACGTCCTGAAATCATAGGGACATAAATTCCGCACGCTGCAACAACGGGAGCAAGTATTAATGAAATTTTATCACCAACACCGCCGGTGGAGTGTTTGTCTACTTTAGAGCCTTTTATAAAATCTAAATCGATTACTTTTCCGCTGTATAAAATTGCCTCTGTGAGAAAATAAGTTTCTTCATCGTTCATTCCGTTAAAATATATTGCCATAAGAAGCGCAGACATCTGGTATTCTGGAATTTTCCCTTCAAGGTAACCTGTTATGAAAAAATCAATATGAGCTCTGGTAAGAGCATGTTTATTACGTTTGAGTTTTATTATTTCTACTGGATTCATATAGCGTAAAAATATCGAATATTAACCGATTAATAAAGGCAAGATGTTTCTTTAAATTGATATTTTAATTAATTTGTTGCGATGCAATTTTTGAAAAACATACCTGCCGTAAAATTCTTTATATTTTTTGCTCTTGGAGTGATTGCAGGTAATTTTTTCTTTTTCTCTGCTCAGTATTTATTCATACTTCTTGATATTCTTTTTCTTTTCAATCTCGTACTTCTAATAAAATCTTCAGAAAATAATTTAAGGCAAGTAACGCTAATCTTGTTAATTTTCATAGCAGGGTTATTTAAATCAAATATTGATTTTCATTTGATTGAATCTAATTCAATTAAAAAATTTCCTGATTCAGGTAAGGATAATTATGTTCAGCTAACCGGAGTTGTAAGGAATATTCCTGATTACGATTCGGGCAGAGTACGCTTTGTTCTTAGTTCGGAGAATATTATTACTATGAAGGATAGTTTTAACATAGCCGGCGATGTGATAGTAAGAATTTTCAAAAGCGGACAGAAGATTGAAGATAACGCAAAAGAGCTGGAAGAAGGGGATAGAGTGAGCTTAATAGGAAGATTAAGTACTCCCCAGCCAATGAGAAATCCTGATGAATTTGATTACAAAAGATATTTACAGCTGCAAGGTATAGATAAAATTTTTTCAGTGAACGGATATAATTTTTATGAAGTAATATCAAAAGAAAATTTAAGTTTCCTTGATAAGTATATTATTTATCCTTCCAAAAAATTTGCCCTTAATAATATTAATAGATTTGTGCCTGGAGATGAAGGGGCATTTTTAAAAGCTATTGTTACAGGTGAGAGGACTGATATTACCCGTGAAATGAAAGTAGATTTTGTAAATGCGGGAGTCATGCATTTAATTGCAGTCTCCGGTTTGAATATCGCATACGTAATAATTTTTCTTACGATTCTCTTTTCCATTCTGAGAATTCCACAGCCTTATAGATTAATACTCATAATTATATTGCTCTTCTATTATTGCTTGTTCACAGGAAGTTCTCCTTCTATTGTAAGGGCAACTTTTATGGGAGTAATTATACTTACGGGTTTTCAAATTCAGCGGAAGATTGTTATTTACAACGTGATTGGCTTTTCGGGATTGCTTATGCTGGTTTATGATTCAAAACAATTATTTGACCCTAGTTTTATTTTATCTTTTGCTGCAGTGCTTTCAATAGTTTTTCTTTACAAAAGATTCGAAGATTTATTTGTTATGAGAGTTCGCACAAATACTCTATGGAAGAAGTTTTTATTCTGGATGATGGTGACTTTCTTTATTACACTTGCTGCTCAGATAGGCACGCTTCCGCTTACTGCTTTGTATTTTAATAAGCTTTCTATTGTAGCGTTGTTGGTAAATATCTTTTCAGTGTGGGCATCTAATATTTCTCTGGCAATGGGCTTCCTGCAGATATTAGTAGGCACATTTTCTGATTTCCTTTCTTCTATCATAGGAGAATTTAATTATTGGTTCCTGAAAATACAGTTAGGATTTATAAAATACTCAGCGCAGCTTCCATTCAGTTACGTAAATATTTACAAATTTTCATTGGTGAATCTGCTTCTATATTTAGTATTTGTAATAAATATATTCACACTCAAAAAATATAATTGGGTTTTCAGAAGTGCGGTTGGGGTTTCGATAATCATTGCGTTTTACTTAACTAATTTAGACTTCAATAAAAATTTAAAGATAGCCTTTCTTGATGTCGGGCAAGGTGATTGCGCCGTTATCCACACTCCCGAAGGAAAAACAATAGTAATAGATGCCGGTGGGCAAAATTTCAACTACAATGCAGGTGAAAATACTTTAACTCCTTTCTTAAAACGAAACGATATAGAGAAAATTGATTTACTTGTATTCACTCATTTGCATATGGACCATATCGGCGGGTTGAAATATATTCTTGAAAACTTTAGAGTAGATAACGTCCTTGAAAGCGGCCAGCATTACAACAGTCCTTATTGCAATTCAATTGATAGTATTATAAGAGTGAATAAAATACCTCGGAGTATTATGAGATTCGGTGATGTGATAAAATCGGACGAGTTTAGGCTGTACTGTTTATTCCCCAGTGAAGAGTTTGTGAGAGTATCGTCGGATTATTCAAACTCAAATCTGAATAACGGTTCAGTTGTGTTGAAATTCAAATACAAAGACACTGAAGTGCTGTTCACAGGTGATGCAGAGAAAGAGAGCGAGGGATTTATAACTCAGAGCTATGGAAGTTTTCTAAGCTGCGATATTTTAAAAGCAGGACATCACGGAAGCATTACTTCGACTACAATTCCTTTAGCTCTGAAAAGCAACCCTAAGCTTGCATTAATTTCCTGCGGACTTTATAATATCTACAATCATCCTTCGGATATTGTGTTAAGAAGATTGAAAAGATTAGGAACGGAAATTCACAGAACCGATTTAGATGGAGCATTAATTGTAGAAAGCGATGGAAAGAAGATAAATGTAGTTGAGTGGAAATAAAAAATCTCTCTCTATTCATTAAATACATTGAATGAATAGAGAGGGAAAATATAATTTTAGAATCTGATTGTTACATCGTAAAGATTATTACCGCGTGAAGCGCGGAATGTCATTGAGTTCATATCTTTATTGTAAATAACACTATTTAACGAGCTATAGGATTTTCCTATTATCTTACCATCCATTACAAGAAAACTTTCGGTCGTACCATCTGTAGGATAAAGATAACCGATATAGAACATTTTACCGTTCTTAAGGAATTTTAAATTATCAACATAACTGAAACTTTTCTTTCCGTAGGGAAGTGAAGGAGTGTCAACGTCTCTGTTTGAAACTATTTCAGTAGTATAATCATAAGTCATTTCACCGTTTACTTTTTTCTCGCTAGAGTTTTGAATTACAAATGCATAATCACCGGCAGAATTAAATATTATACTATTGTAGTTTCCTTCTTCAGTGCCCTGCCCTAAAAGATTTTCATACTTTCCTACCAAGTCATCATTTATATAGACATCACTTCTGTCTTTTCCACCCTTATCATAATCGCCGTAAGTTACAGCTACATAATAGTATTTGCTTCCGCCGTTTATGAAATCGTAATCGTTTATGCCGTCATATTTTTTTTCTGAAACAATTTTTGAGTCAAGAAATAAAGATACTTTTTTATCTGATTGACTGGCCGAACCGCTTACTAATCTTGCGCCAGATTTATTGTACTTCACTACTCCCTGTGTATATAAACCTTTGCTTTCAACACCATTAGTAACACTTACTGTTTTGTAAGAGTAATCATCATATCCTCCGGGATTTTTTGTAATGATTTGTGTTTGCCCTGAGAAAGTAATAGTACCGTTATCCATTATGTTCAGATCAAATATTCCGCCTGAGTATCCTGTTACTTCAGTTGTCTTAGCTGAATTGTTGTAAGTTTTATAGATATCATTTCCAACAACCAACTTTGTTACATAAGTATTTTCATTCACAGAGTCCATTGTAGTATAAACAGGAGTATTATCTTTTGTGAATTTAATCGGAGCATTTACCGAATTGAAATCGTTCCATTTTTTATCGCCCTGCATAACAAATTCATTTCCGTAACCTGAGTAGAACACACCATTATTTTTTGCTATATAGCATAAATTTCCGCTTCTGTCATAAGCAAAGCTTGCTTCACTTATATCTGTATAATCTGTATTTGTAACGTTGTTGCCAAACATGATTGAAGCCTTACCATTGTTCAAAAGTATATATCCGTAGTCTCCGCTTTTATTTTTGAAAAGATTCTGAGCTTGCTTATAATCACCTTCAGATTGAACAGGAGTATCAGTCATTTGTGCATAAATGGTTTTGACCATATCATAAGGACCGTCCTTTGTCATTCCTTTATCAGTGGAGTATTTCCCGATATATTGCTTATCGTTTTCTGTTACGACACATTGATATTGATTATCACTGTTAATGAAAGAACCATAAGAATCAATTGTAGTCATTTCAGCAACATTCTGACCGTTCATTAAAAGTGTGTATTTATCTGCAAGGTAGGTAGTGTCTTTTCTGAAGTTATATGCCGTAGTATAAGTATTGCCGCCTTTATCAAATCTTAAGTCGGCGTTTACTACATCATAATAGTTTGAGTTGCCTTTATTTGTAACCAGGCGTGATTGGTTTGAGTTTGCATCGAATTCTACATAAGCATAATTTCCTGAGCCATCTGTATAATAACTGAAGGCATCAACATTGTTCAGACCGTTTCCGGCGAAAAGAAGTTTCTCGTCAATTTTTTGTCCGAAAGAAAAATTCGAAATGGATGTAAAGATTAAAAATAAAAAGATGTATCTGAGGTTTTTCATAAATTTAATAATTTATTATAGTGATTAGTTTAAAAATAGGTCTTTTACATTTAAGAATTAAGATATAATGTTTTATCTTTTTATATCTCAAGTCTTACTCTTTAAAAAGATTATTTTTATTTTCAAATTAACACCATATATTTACATAAATTATCAATTTAATCTCTTCTAAAGATTATGGCACAAAGTGATAGGAAAACCTTCAACTTATTTCTGTACATTGCCGGTGCAATCATTATAACTCTGGTGATAGTGATTCTGTTCCGCAATAAATCAGCAAAAGATATTTCTGCCAATCCAGGCAGCTGGCCGCGGTTTGATGTAAATGAACTGCCGGTGGATTCTACAAGTAAAATGATACGATACGGTTATAATTTACTCATGGAGACTTCAAATATAGTTGGACCGGAAGTCAAAGATACGGCAATGCGATTTGCAGGTAATAATCTTGAGTGCAGAAACTGCCACTTTGATGCAGGGCTTATGAAGAATACTTACAATCTTGTCGGCGTTGCAAACCGCTATCCGTCTGCAGATAAGCAATCGGGTAAATCAACATCACTTATTGAAAGAGTTAACGGTTGTTTTATGAGAAGCATGAACGGAAGACCGGTGCCTGAAAATAGTTTTTATATGAGATGTATTATCGCCTACCTGAACTGGATAAGCGTGGGAGTGCCTAAAGATTTGCAGGGAATAAATATAGCGGATGTTGAAAAAATTAGCCGTGCGTCTGATGTAAGCAGAGGTAAATCTCTCTATGCAAATAATTGTATGTCCTGCCACGCAGACGTTGGGCTTGGTGTTTTGAAAAATGCTGAGATACTTGGCGGCGTGAAATACGTTATACCTCCTATTGCAGGTAACGACAGCTTTAACGATGCTGCCGGAATGGCAAACACAGAGTACCTTGTAAAATTTTTGAAGACTCAAATGCCGAAAAATAAACCGGGCTCATTATCGGTGGAAGATTCTTATGATGTAGCTGCCTATGTGCTTATGTTACAGCGGCCGCACTTAGCGGCAAAATAAAATCATTAACTCTTATTAAGAATCTCATATAATGAAATTCAAAGTTTACATTCCTTTTACAATTCTTGTCTTAATAATAGGCGGATATGTTTTTGAAAACCCTGTAAAGCATTATGTTACAAGATTATTCAGCAACTGGCCTGAGTATGATGTGGAATCTCTTCCACAAGATTCATTAGGAAATATGATTCGTTACGGTCACAGATTGATAACTGAAACGTCTAATATAGTAGGACCTGAAGTGAAAGATGAGAAAATGAGATTTGCGGGTAATAATCTTCTGTGCCAAAGCTGCCACTTTAACGGCGGGCAGGATAAAAATACAATGAGCTATATCGGTGTTGCAAACCGTTACCCCGCATTCAGTAAGAGGCATAATAGAATGTCAGACCTTACTGAAAGAGTGCAGGACTGTTACGAAAGAAGTTTAAATGGAAGAAAACTTCCTGAAGATAGCTATGAGTTGAAAAGTATCCTTGCCTATATGAACTGGCTCTCGAAAAATATTCCGAAGGATTTAGCAGGCGTAACTATAAACGATATTGATTTCCCGAAGCGTGAGCCGAGCCTTGATAAAGGAAAAATGATTTATGATACAAGGTGCATTACCTGCCATGCTTATGGAGGATTGGGGACTTTGCAGAATCCTCAAATTCAGGGCGGAGTGAAATACTTAGTTCCGCCGATTTGCGGAGACGATAGTTTTAACGATGGCGCAGGAATGAGTAAGATGGAGCGTCTTGTAAAATTTTTGAAAACACAAATGCCGAGAGATAATCCGGGCTCGCTATCGCTCGATGAAGCATACGATGCCGCGGGATTTGTAGTGAGTTTAAAAAGACCTGTGTTTAGCGGAGTGAAATAAGAAAATGAAAAACCTTACCTCATTAAAGGATGTTTATTTCTATATAGAGAAAAAAGCACACTATATTAATTTTGACAATCACAAAATTGATGATTTATTTATTTCATTAAGAAATAATTTCACTCAAAAAGGACATAAAAAAATCTCAAAATATTGCCAAATAGAAATTGATTTTTTTGGCTTTAAATTTTCAAATGGAAAGTTAGAATCTATTTTTTCACAATACAATGCTGAGGGAGTTAAAATTAATTATCCTGATATAAAAAAATTTACTAAAGAAGATTTTGAATATTTATTGAGAAGATTCAATTTTACTCAAAATCTTTACTTGAAATCTTGGTATGGGAATATTTTATTCTTTAGTAACTTTAATTCTTCAAAGATTATTGAAGACACAATTGAAGCTTATTTAGAAATGTATAATAATATTCCATTTGATTTAATTTCCGATAATGCAAAAAGAATGAACAATTTAAAATTAGAAATTTTAGAAAATTCATTTTACCTTTCTCAAAAATCTAAATATAAATTAAATTTTTTTAAAAACGAATTCTTACAAATTCTAAAAATTTTTGATTCTTCAATATTATATGATCCGGCCATAGTTATTTTAAGATTAATTTATAAAAATTTAAAAATATTTGATATTCAGGATGTTGAGGTTGCTTTAGAAAAATGTTGGTAAATTTGCTTTTTTTATTTTTCTACGAAGGATTTTTATTCTTCTGTACCTTATATACAATTAGGTATCAAATTTCAAAATAAATTAAAAACGAAAAAGTATAACTGGAAGGCGGAATTAGCAAAGGTTTATGAAGGACAAGCAAACAAAGAATTTAGTGACATAGGAAGAGATTTGATTACCCTAGGAAATTATGAGGAAGCAATAATGTTGTTTAAGGAAATTAAAAATTATGCAAAAGTTGACGAGCTTACTTTAAAATATGAAGAAGTAAAAAAAAGATATGAGTTAGAAAAAACTGAGCAAACAATAGATATAACTGAATTAGTTAAAGAAATTGAAGAGGAAGTTAATGTTGTATTAGAATATTCGGATGAAAACTTATTTTTTTATATGTGTAAATCTAAAAGACTCATTCCTCATATAAAAAAAATAAAAGAGAACATTAAGAATGAAAAAACATCTTTTAGTCTTTTTGATATAATCGGCACAAGTATTATAGATAGAAATGGCAATTCACCTAAGAAAATTCCTTACCATGAAATAACTAGCCAAAATTCAAAAGGGGAAGAAAGTTTAAATAATGAATTAAATACAAATAGTTTTTATCACTATTATACTTGGGAATTGGAGGTAATATCTACTCGATTATTATCAGCATTGTTTTGGAGAGGTTTTCTTGCAAAGAAAGTTACATTCAATTCTTTAATTGACTTTATGGATAAACATTGTTGGTTTTTTAAGAATAGTAATAAAAGAAATGGAGATGTTCCTATCGCTAATAAATGGAAGACCTTATTATTACCAAGTATGTACGATTTCTTTCAAAATCTTGACTATATGTCAAAATATCCAACCCTACGTCTTAATTGTATGCTTTCTATAGATTCTATTTCTATTAAAATTGAAGGATTAATTAGGGATATTTGTAGAGCTTATAAAATTCCGGTTACAGAATTTAAAAGGGATAATAATAATAAATCGATTTCTATGGAGAAAGATTTGAATAATATTTTATATTCAAAGGGTTTAGAAAATATTTTTAATGAAGATGATCTTTTTTTCTTTAAATATATGCTAGTTGATCAATCCGGGTTGAATATTAGAAACAATGTCGCGCATTCTTTTTTTGAGGATAAAGATTATACTTTCTTTACAATGTACCATTTAATTCTAATTCTATTAAAAATAGGAACTTTCAATTATGTTTTTGAATCAAAAAAGAATAATAAATAAAATTCGATGCCAACAACAAAAGAACTTTTACTTACCCAGTATGCTGCGTGTTACAACGAAGAAAACTGGTTTAAACCCTTAACAGATGTAATAAAAGATTTAACTGAAGAAGAATTCAAATGGAAGGAGAGCGAAGAACTTCACTCAATCCGCCAGCTTGTTATTCATCTTACATTCTGGAACGAAAGATATTTGTACCGGTTCAAAGGAACTCCATTAACCGATTCTCCCGATTTTAGTAAAGGCGATCCTACTTTTGATGATAGCGATTTATCAAAAGAAGAATTACTAAAAAGATTTTATGATATTATGGATGATTTCCACAATGAAATAAAAAGTGCTCCCGAAGAAAAATTTGAAGAGCAGCTTTTTGCGGATAATGCGAAGAGAGGATTATGGTGGGAAACTATTCACAACATAAATATTCACAATGCCTATCACCTCGGACAAATGATGTTAATTAAAAAACAGATGAAGCTTAAGAAATAATTTTGAGATATTAATAAAAAATAAATATGAGTAGTTTCTTTTTAAATAATAAAAAATGTCAAAACTAAATATAAACTATACCTGCTCAGATAGGTTTTTGAAGTATGTTACGATTGATACGCAATCGAATATGAACTCAACTTCTTCGCCTTCTACTGAGAAACAAAAAAATCTTGGAAAAATTTTAGTTGAAGAGTTATTGCAAATCGGTATTAAGGATGCGCACTTAGATGAATTTGGATACGTGTATGGTACGCTTGAATCGAATACAGATAAGAAAGTACCTGTGATTTGTTTATGCTCGCACATGGACACTTCCCCTGAGTCAAGCGGTGCGAATGTAAAGCCAATCATTCATAAAAATTATACTGGTGGAGATATAGTTCTTCCTGCCGATAAAACACAGGTGCTAAAGCCTGAAGAAAATCCCGAGTTGAACAATAACCTCGGCTGTGATATTATTACATCAGATGGCACGACATTACTTGGCGCAGATAATAAAGCAGGACTTGCTGAAATAATGGATGCCGTAAATCATTTAATACATCATCCTGAAATAAAACACGGCACAATAAAAATTTTATTTACGCCTGATGAGGAAATTGGCAGGGGAGTTGATAATGTTGACTTGAAAAAACTTGGTGCTGACTTTGCCTACACAATGGATGGCGAAGCTTATGGACATATTGAAGATGAAACATTTTCTGCAGATGCAGTTGAAATAAATATCCACGGCTTTAACACACATCCCGGTTTTGCAAAAGGAATGATGGAAAACGCTGTGAAGATTGCTTCTGAAATAATTGATGCTCTTCCTAAAGGCAGGTGCTCACCGGAAACCACTACTGAGAGAGAAGGCTTTGTGCATCCGATAGATATGGAAGGAGGAGTTGAATCTATGACTCTCAAATTTATCGTTCGCGATTTTACAGTGGAAGGATTAAAAGAGAAAGAAAAGATGCTTGAGACTATTACTGAGAATGTTGTATCAAAATACAAACGCTCTTCTTATAAATTTAAAGTCGTAGAGCAATATAGGAATATGAAGGAAATTCTGGATAAGCATCCACAGATAGTTGATTATGCAATTGAAGCAGTAAAGCGCGCAGGACTTACTCCGAAAGTAAATATTATCAGGGGAGGAACAGACGGCTCGCGATTATCTTTCATGGGACTACCTTGCCCGAATATTTTTGCTGCCGAGCATGCTTTTCATTCAAAACTTGAATGGACTTCGATTCAGGAGATGCAAAAAGCAGTAGATACTATAGTTCATCTTGTTCAGGTATGGGAAGAAAAATCGTAAGCATGAAGTATTTTGATTAAATCTTATACAATAGTTATTTTGCAATTAGCCTGTGTGATTTTTTTGATGTACAACGGGCGAGTTCTCCCCGAAAATGTATTTTTATTCATTGCGGAAATCCTTTTGTGTTTAATAGGGTTGTGGTGTGCGTTTTTATTGAATAGAAATTTTTCTGTTTTACCTGTTCCTGCTAAGAGCGCTGTATTAATAAAAACCGGACCGTATAAGTATGTACGGCACCCGATTTACACTGTCGTTCTTTTGCTCGCAGTAATTTGGATTGCAGGAAAATTTTCAATTGTTAATATTTTTGTTTTATTTGCTTTGCTGATTGTCTTTATTATAAAAATGAATTACGAAGAGAAACTGCTTTCAGAAAAATTTGTTGAGTATAAAAACTATAAAACTACATCTAAAAAACTTATACCTTTTACATATTGATTAAGCTGCCATTAAAAATATTTTTGCTTTTGCTTATTGTTGGAATGTTTTACTCATGCTCAAAAAATGATGACGCAATAGTCAGTCCGGAAA
>JBBRQV010000086.1:0-13337 GCA_038225955.1 Ignavibacteria bacterium
CAAAGTATGGTGTGAAAATGATTGTTGAGAAGAAGTAATTTAAACATTTTCTAACGCGTAAGTTCTCTCTCTTAAAAAATTTATAAGTTCTTCATTCGATTTAAACTTTTCTATTTCCCCCGGCGGTACAATATCTCCGAACTTAATTTTCGTTACCGTTCCTTTTTTATTCAACATTTCAGAAGGAAGCTTTGCGAGCCTTATATTATCCTGAAGCATAGAATAGAACTGATACATAATGCTGTTTCTCCCTGAGCAATTCATAGGGAGAACGGGGGCTTTTAATTTTGAAATGATTTTTCCGAGTACGGGGCTCCAGTTTTTATCCTCAACCCTAAAGTTTTTCGTCTGAAAATTCGAGACATCTCCCGCGGGGAAAAGCCCAATGCATCCTCCGTTTTTTACATAGTATAAAAGGTCTTTTATAGTGGAAGTGTTGGATGCAATTTTATTATCGCTGAAGGCATCAACGATTATAAGATGTGGAACAATTTGCGGAACGCCAAGAAAAAGTTTATCAGCAACAACTTTAAAGTCCGGGCGGATTTTTGTAAATACGTTTATCATTGTGAAGCCGTCAATTACTCCAAGTGGATGATTTGATGTTACAATAAACGGTCCTTCCTTCGGAATTTTATCTAAATCTTTCTGACTGATTTCATATTTAATTCCAAGCCGCTCAAATCCTTTTTCGATAAATTCGTTTCCATCAAGATGTGATACCGGTCCATAAAATTCATTTAGCTTATCAAGCTTTAAAAGTTTAATCACCGAAGGGACAATGAACTTAAGCTTGCTATCGTGAAGATTAAGAAATTGAGTGAAATCTTTTTTTGATATTAATTCTGTAGGATGTTGAGCCAAAGCGATGGAATGAATTTATCTTTCGGTAAGATACTTGAAATGAAAATGAAAATTAGTTCAGAAAAATTATCTTACTTCCCACCCGCAAAGTCCGAACTGAATTTTTTATCGACGGGATATCTAGATTGCATGGAATTTATATTAAAACTTTTATAACTACTTTTTTTACTTTTGAAGGTCCGTTTATTTGGATTGAAGGCATGTGAATATCATCGGGTCCCAAAATTAAAAAATCCCCCGCGTTTACTGTAAGAAAATCCCCTTCGCCCTCCCAAAGCATAAAATCTGTTTCAGGATCATATTCTTTCAACATCTTTACTTTATCTTTGAATACATATCCTATTCTTTCCTCACCGCTTGCAACGAATTGCACATCATAATATTTTTTATGGGATTCCCATTTACCTTCTGCCAGAGGCTTCGTATCGTACTCGCTTATCATAGCGTAAATATTTTTTCCGTCAAGCTCGTGCGTTCCGTTATCAAGTAAAGTTATATCAGTTACGCTGAGAAATTCCAATGCTTTCTGAAATCTTTCGCCGTAAGAAAAATATTGCTCTGCGTTTTTTATGTTATCTATTATCATTTTGTATTATTTGAAAGAATTATAGTTCCTGTTTTGTAAATTTTATATACGAAAGTATTGCAAATAAAACAAAATTTAAAGTCAGGGACGCTATGGGAATAAGTATGTTGGTCTCCGTTTGCGGAACGTTTAAAAGGACGGAAGCCGACCACGGATAGTAAGCTGTATATTTACTTCCCACAATTAACATCCCCGATATCATGCACATCAGAGATACAAACAAAGCAAAAAGAATATTTCTAAACAGAAGAGTTATGAAAAATGTAAATGGTATGAATGAAATAAGAAGAAATCCTGCTTTGAGATGCCTTACAAAGAATGTCCATATTATTTCGTTATTTATTCCCGGAAAACCACCAAGCAATGCCAGCGGAATTGAGAAACCATAGGAAATCATCACAACGCAAATTCCGAACAACAGTGTGAATACAAGTTTTCCCCAGAAAATTTTATTTTTTGTTAAAGGGGTTAGCAGTAAAGTCTTAAGAGTATCATCTTTATATTCTTTTAAAAATAAATATATTCCCACGAATGCAATAAGCATCGGTCCGAATATTATAGATAAATATGTGACATTGTTATTTAAATAATACTCTATTGTGAAAATGGAAACATCTTTTGCGCGGGCGCGCATATTTATTGTTAAAAGAAAATTCAACAGTGGAATGAAAAGTGAAATAAAAATTATGAGATAATTTATTTTTTCTCTTTTAATCTTTGTAAGTTCGTTTCTTAAAATTGATATCATCTTATTTCCCGCCTGTTAGATTAAAAAATAATTCCTCAAGATTATTATTATATGTCATAGAGTGGACTTCCACATCATTGTTTAAAATGCTTTTCACTGTTTCGCTTGCTTGTTCTTTCGAACATTTTATTTTTATTTCGTTTGATTCGTTATTTACTTCGAAGGTATGCTCTCCGTTAATTGCTTTAATCGCCCGTCCAACATCCGAAACTACTATTGTAAACTCCCTTACTTCAATATTAAGCAAATCGCCCACGGTTCCCTGCTTAATTAATTTTCCTTTATCAATTATGCCTATGTGTGTGGCTACTTGCTGCACTTCGGTAAGTATATGGCTGGAGATAAGAACTGTAATATTAAATTCTTTTGAAAATATTTTTATCAGCTCACGTATTTTTATAATTCCCTCGGGGTCTAATCCGTTTGTCGGCTCATCAAGAATAAGCAGCTTTGGCTTATTTAGTAAAGCGAAGGCAATACCAAGCCTCTGCTTCATTCCTAATGAAAATTTCTCGAAAATTTTATTTTCGCTGTGAAGCTCGACTATATTCAGACACTCTTCAACTCTGCTTTTATCTTTATTCCCATAATAAGATTGGAACAACTCAAGGTTTTCCTTTGCCGTGAGATTTGCATAAAATCCGGGAGACTCAATTATAGCTCCTGTACTTTTTAAAATTTCCACTCTCTCGGTTTTAATGTTTTTACCGAGCACTATGCATTCTCCCGAATCGGGTCTTATTAATCCGGTAATAATTTTCAGAGTGCTTGTTTTCCCCGCCCCATTTTTTCCCAGGAAGCCGTAAATAGAGCCCTCAGGTACCTTCAGATTAACATTAAATAAAATCTGCTCGCGTCCGTAAGATTTATTGATATCTTTTGTTTCAATTATGTAATTTTCCATAGGTGTGTACTCATTCTACGTTAGCTGCAGTGTCGTGTTTCATAAATAATTAAAAAAATGTAAATTTAACTGTTTTTTAATGTACCTCGTACTTTCTTGAATTAATTGATAAATGAAAATATATTGAATAATAAAGTAAATTCTCTCATGAAAAAATTTATACTCGTTGTTTTTTTTATAATCTTTTCTCTGTCCGCTTTTGCGCAGGAAATTGATGAAACTTATGCTGGCACTACAAGCGATGAAATAAAAATGCTTGATATAATGAAAGAGGTTAATAGAAGAACCGAACTTACTGACAATATTTTTTCAGAAGGTGAAGTGAAAATCCGCGCGCCGGGAATGGACGAATCCGCCTCAATCGAAATTCATTCAAAGAGACAAAGCGACTTATGGTTTAAGATCGAAGGCCCGCTGGGCATTGATGTTGCGACAGGGTATTTTGGGAGAAAGAATTTTACTTATCTTAATTCACTGAATGATTACTCAATCACAGGTCCAACGAATCAGGCAAATATCAGTGCAGTAACAAGAATGAAAGTTTACTATGATGATTTACTGAATGCCTTCTCCGGTACTATGAGAATTGTAAAATATGTAAATGACGTTATGGAAATATCAGAAGTGGGAAACAGCAATGTTTTAAAATTTACGACTACAAGCACCACCGGAATTGTCACAAACAGAAAATACTTTGTTGATAAAACTACTTATATAGTTAATAAATGCGAGTACTCAAATCTCAAAGGAGATATTATCTCAAGTATATATTTCTCGAACATTGTAAGCTCGGGCGACTCATGGCATGCGAAAACCATTCAGGCAAGCAATCCCAAGAAGGGCGAGTACGTTACTTTAACTTTGGAAAAGTTTTCTTCCAATCAAATGAATTTAAGTTTCTATGTTTCAATACCAAGCGGCACTAAAAAGAAAGTCTGGACAAATTAAATGAAAAATCTTTTTAAAATCACATTAGTTTTTTTAGTTATAATATTCTGCTCTTGCGATGATTCAATTAAATCCTCTCTTGATAAACAGATATCAGGTACTGATATGATAAAGTTATATTTTTACGATAAGACAGGTAAGCTTACCAATAAAAACGATATTGTTACAGTTCAGGATAAAGATATTATTACAAAGCTGCAACAGGCAATTGGTGATGAAACTGCTCCTGAAAACAAGTGCGGATATACAGGCTCAATGGAATTTTTCAAATCGGGGAAATCTCTTCTTACATCTGAATTTAACACACTGCCTGAGTGCTCCCATATTATTTTTCGTCTTAAAGATAACATGTATTCAAAAAAATTATCGTCGGAAAGCATTATTATTCTGGGTAAATATTACGAGCTGATTGATTCACAAAACAAAACTTCGCTTAATTAAAATATTATGAAAAAAGTTTTAATATTTTTTATATTATTTGCCGTAAAGGTTTTTGCCCAAAGTACTCCCGAAGAAATGATGGATATGGGAAATGAATTTTTTGCAAAAGGAAATCCGAAGAAAGCTGCAGATTACTACTCGCAATATATAAACACATACAAAGATAGCGCTCGCGGATATACAGCGAGGGGTAATGCATATGTTTTGCTTCACGATTTTAAATCTGCGCTTGTCGATTTTAAAATGGCGATATATCTGGATTCCACTTCTGCGCGTGCATTTGCAGGAAGAGGAACAACGTACTTTTTCATAGGGAATACAAGTGAGGCAATTGCCGATTTAAATAAATCAGTTGAGCTTGATCCAAATGCATTAATTTCTTATCAAACGCTTGCAAGTATTTATACATCAGAGGGAAAATACAGTGAAGCAATGTCCTCTATAGATAAAGGAATATCGTTAAACCCTAATGATGGGGAGAGCTACCGGATAAAAGGCACAGTTTATTTTTACATGAATGATACTATTAATGCGATAACATATCTTGATAAATCAATCGAAGTGGCTCCGGAAAATCCCAAGATGTACACAACGCGCGGCGCTTTATATAAGGATATTAACAGGCTTGATAAGGCACTGGCAGATTATGATAAGGCGTTAAGTATAAATCCTAATGACGCCGAAGCATTGGCAAGAAAAGGAATTGTATTCTTATTGCAAAAAAAATACAAAGAAGCTGTTGAGTATATGGAGAAGGGTATAAGTCTGGATGCGAGTCTTGAGAGCGGCATTAAAAAATATCTGGACCAGGCAAAAGCAAATTTGAAAAAATGATTTTCACTAACTCAAAAGAAAATATTACAAGAAAGTTTTTGTTTTTCGTTTTTGCCGGAGCAATATTTGTTTCAGGCTGTTCAAAGGAAAATAAAAGCAGTTCGACTGAAATAAAAATCGAACAGCAAAATCCTGTACAGGAAAAACCAAGAGAGGAAACCAAATCCGCCGCTGACACTAATAAACAAGTTAAACAAGACTCGATTAGTCAGATTCAGCAAACACAAAAACAGGAAAATTTATTTTTAAAATCCAAGCAGGCGGTAAAGTACATTGGTAAAAATGCAACAATAAACGGATACGTTGCAGATGTATATAAAAATGAAAAAGTTGCTTATCTTAATTTTGACGGGAAGTTTCCGAAGAATACATTTTCGGGTGTAATTTTTAAAGACGATTTTTCAAAGTTTGGAGATGTAAACCGTTTTAGAAATAAAAATGTTGAGATAAGCGGAGTGATTTCAGGATACAAAGGAAAGCCGCAGGTTATACTAAAAAACACTTCTCAAGTAAAGATTACAAATTAAGATTTGTTTAAATCAAAATTCATAGACCTCCTTGCAACATTCACTCATGATGAAATAAAAGAGTTTGGAAGATTTATAGACTCTCCTTTTTTCAATCGCGATAAAACCATATCACAAAGTTACAGATTTTTTAAAAAGTTTTATCCGGAGTTTGATAATCCAAAATTTACGAAAGAAAATTTCTTTAAAGCTTTATACCCGGGTAAATCCTATAACGATGCAAGATTAAGGAATATTTTATCTGATTTATTAAAGCACGGACAGGATTACATTACAATTAAGTTTACACAAAGCACACCGTTCGTCGAAAACACTTCAACACTGGAAGCTCTCAGTCTGAGAATGCTTGATTCACTTTTTACAAAGAAAGCAAACGAAGCATACGATTCAATTGATGTCTCTAAACACGACCCCGATGAAATATTTCTTTACAGAAAAAAGATTGAGGATTTAAAGTATGATTTTTATTTCAGAAGAAGCAAAGAGGATAAAGGCGTAGAAACAACAACTAAGCGCGGCGACAATCTGGTTTTCTTTTTTCTTCTTAGAATGCTGAAACTAAAAATTTTACTTTATACCAATGAACATAATTTTAATATAAAACCTGAGGCAGGTCTTCTAAATAAAGCATTTGAGAATGTAAATCTTGAAGCTTTACTGGAGTACATTAAAAAAAATCATCCTGAAGAATATCCCGTGCTGGCAGTACATTATTATTTTTATATAGCTCAAACGGATTTTTCAAAAACGGATTATTACTTTACGGCAGAAAAAATATTTTCAAGTAATCTTAAAAAATTTAGCCTGAAAGAACAATCAGAGATGCTTCATGCCTTCGCATCGCTTTGCATTGATTACATACATCTTGGGAAATTTGAATTCAATAAAAATCTTCTTGATGTTTACAAGAAGATGGATGAATATCAGTTGTTCTCGGAGCCCGGAAAACCTCAGGTAATAACACTACTCGGATTCAGAAATATTGTGTTAATCGCTAAAGAAGAAAAAGCCTTTGACTGGATGATATACTTTCTTGAGAGAAATATTGATAAAATTCCCAAGGAAAATAGGGAAGATATGAAAAACCTCAGCTACGCATTGCTTGAATTTGAAAAAGAAAATTTCTCTGGTGCGCTTGAGCATATCAGTAAGGTAAAATATGAGTTTTTCTACTTCCGTTATGATGTTAAAAATCTTCTGCTTAAATGCTTTTACGAACTTGATATGTATGAGCAGTCTTTGTATTTGATTACAAACTATAAGTTGTTTCTTAAGCAAAATAAAAACATTTCAAAAGAGGCTAAGCGGGTTTACTCGCAGCATATTAAATACATAGAAAAAGTTACAAAGCTGAAAATAAATTATGATGATTACGAGGCAGCTAAGCTTAAAAAAGAAATGGAAACAATGGATCCCTGGGCAGTAAAGTGGACGAAGTATAAATTGGAAGAGTTGATGAAAAAAAGTAAAAAATATAAAAGATAATTTTAAAATTTATCTTCTTACAGGCTTATCTGTTCTTGGTATAAAACCGGGAAGAGTTAACGCAACATCGTTTATATCTGTTTCAGGAGAGTAAACACCCTTCACACTTTTTTCAATTTTAATTTTCCCTACATTGTTTTCCGCCGTATCAAAATAAATATAGATGTTATCTCCCTCTGAATTATTAACCCCGTTAGCTTTTTTCGCTTCATAGATAAAATAAATGCTTGAGGCATTACTGAGTGCTTTTATTGAATCAACTTTATCATCCTGAATATAAACCGAAATATCTCTAGAGCGAAGCTGGTCGAACCTATCGGCAAATAATGAATCTCCTTGTGAAATTAAGAACGATGCTTTTGAATTCGGTATGTTTAGTTTTTTTACAAATAAACTTTGTAATTTATTTCCGGGAAGATCTGCGAAAATGGAGTCGCCTGTAATCTGCATATTATCCTGCCAAACTATTGGGTCTTTTTCTAAAGCCAGCTTTGATGAATCTTTGAAATAAATTCCACGACCGCACTTCGAAAAAAAGTTAGTGCGGATAATTTCTACACTATCGGTTGCTATATAATACTCTGGCTTTATTCTGAACGCCTCCATGAACGAACTATAAATAAAAAGAGTATCGTTAGATTTTTTATCAATCTGAATGAGCTTGGATCTTCCTGCAAGCTTAGTGTAGTTTTTCAGTTCATAATTCTCTAAAGTGCTCCCATAGAGAATTGTATTATTATTTAGGCTTTCAACCCGCACGTTGCCCACGGCAAACGATTCTTTAATATTTGAATAATGAGTGAGTGTATCTGAGTAAATTAAAGTTGAGTCGCTGTCAATCACAACTTTTTCATAGGCAAAAGTTTTAAACTGCCTTTTGTAAAAATCTATGTTCTGTGCTTTGATAACAGCAGAGTCTGTTGTAACAATCACATTCCCCTTTGCGAATGAATCTTCTGTGTTTCTGAGATAAGTTAAATCTGTTGAGGTAATTTTATAACCGGGGTTAACAATTATCACATCTCCGTGAAAAACTGCTTTTGCTTCATCAAAATAATAGATGCCGTTGTTTGCGCGGAGAGTGGCATTTGGGTCTTTAAGCGTCACTCCGTTATCTCCCGTTGCGCGTTTTTCATTTCCGTAATAAACTCCATGAGAGGTAAACAGCGAAACGGTATCCTGATATATTTTCACATTGCCGCGAAGGTCAACTTTATTCTGGTCAGGGTATTGCGTTGCGGAGTTACAGTAAACAGTGATATTTCCCTGCTTAAACTGAACGTTACCCTGCGCTTCTCGCACCAGCACTCCGTTTTCAGTTCTGCCGGAGAGAGAGTCGGCGTGAATCAATTCTACTTTCTCCTGCTGCGCAAAGGCACATGAGAAAGAGAAAATGAAAATTAATATTAAAAAATATTTATTTATCAAAAACACCACTAACTTTGTAAATTTTATAATTTGTTAAGTTTTGATCTGACTCAAACCCTACGCCTTCAATTCTTTCCTTTGGAGTTGTTATCTTTACAAAAACATCTGAATAAACTTTCTGTGTTTTATTTTTCCACAGGAGCTTTGAGGTTTTCAGCTCGCTTCCGGCTTTATTTATCACTCTGACGCTATCGTAAATTTCAATATCTTTACTCATGTCTTCCACCTTGCCGCGCATGCCTGTTAATGTGGAAACAATCTCACCGTTCTTGTAAAAATCTACAACTGCTCCGCTATCAATTAAGGTATAACCTTTATCGCTGAACGCAGAAATATGTCCGGCCTTCAAAATTGCTTTTACAAAACCTGAATCGGAAAACGTAACAGTTGAGTTCCAGCTTTCCTGAACAGGAATATTCTCGGAGGATAGATTTGATTTAGGCGGTTCGAATTTATCTTCACAGGAAATTAATACCGAAGAGAATGATACTGCTATAAGGAAAAGAAACACTATGTGAAATATTTTCAGCAAAATTTATAACCCCTCTTCAATCAGCCTGTGCATGTGAAGAACTCCCATAACTTTTTGCTTTTTATCAGCAATAATTAGCTGGGTAATTTTATTCTCTTCCATTATCTCTAAAGCTGTTCGGGCAAGCATATTCGGCGGTATTAGCTTTGGTGATTTATTCATAATATCGTTTGCCTTAGTTGTTGTGATGTGCTCAAGATTTTTTTCCAGGAATCTTCGTATATCGCCATCAGTTATTATTCCTACAACTTTTTTATTTTTAACAACGCAGGTACAGCCAAGGCGCTTTGAGGAAATCATGTAAATAATATCCTTCAGATTTGCCTCAGTGCTGACGATAGGAATATTTTCTTCTTCCTGAACTAAGTCGCTGACTTTGAGCAGAAGCTTCTTCCCTAAAATTCCGCCCGGATGAAATCTTGCGAAATCTTCTTTTGAAAAATCTCTTTTTTGAAGCAGCGCAATTGCCAGAGCATCACCTAATACTAATACAGTTGTAGTTGAAGAGGTCGGTGCAAGATTGTGCGGACACGCTTCTTCTTTTACTGAAGCATCTAAAACTATATTTGAAAGCTTTGCAATCTCCGAGCTAGTGTTCCCCGTTATTGCAACAATTTTTATTTTTAAAGTTTTCAGCAGAGGAATTATCTGCGTAACGTCGGCAGAGTCTCCACTTTTTGAAATTGCAATCACAATGTCATCATCACGTAAAATTCCTAGGTCTCCATGAACGCTATCGGCAGAGTGTAAGAATATCGAATACGTACCCGTAGAGTTAAACGTAGCAACGATTTTCTGAGCAATAATCCCTGACTTCCCGACACCTGTAACAACAACTTTGCCTTTGCATTTATAAATAAGCTCAACGGCATCAACAAAGTTTTTTGCAAACGATATATTGTTAAACCGTTTTTCAAGGTTGGCTATTTCTTTTTTTTCTATGCAAACAACTTTCTTAGCATTTTTAATTATATCTTTCTCTGTATTTTTATTGATATCTTTCGGTGGCACTTTATTTGTTTTACTTAAAAATTCTGACTTAAAAATCTTAATTTAATTTAAGAAATTAGCTATAATACTCGTTTAAAAAAATAACATTAATTTTAATAGAAATTGAATGAAAAAAGGTGATGAACTGGTGCTGGATGTGCTTGAACTGAACTCCGAGGGTAAAGGTGTATGTAAAACTGAGGAAGGATTTGTAATTTTTACTGATAAAGTCCTTCCCGGCGATACAGTGAAAATTCAGCTGAGGAAAAAGAGATCGAATTACGGTGAGGGAAGACTGGTTGAAATAATAAAACCTTCTGCATATAGAATAGAACCGCGATGTAAATATTTCGGAACGTGCGGAGGATGTAAAATTCAGAACTATCAGTATGAAAAACAATTAGAGTTTAAGACGGAAGCAGTAAGAAATGCCTTTAAGCGTATCGGCGGATTTGAAGATTTGCAAATCTCTTCTGCTCTGCCAAGCGAAGATATATTTTTCTACAGGAATAAGATGGAGTTCTCTTTTTCCGATGACAGATGGCTGACGGCAAAAGATGTTGAGAATGCAAAAGATAATGATAACGAAAATATTGATAAAAGTTTTGCGTTGGGGCTTCACGTACCAAAATTTCACTCGAAGATTGTAGATATACATGAGTGCTTTCTGCAATCAGAGGTATCAAACAGAGTTTTAAATTATACACGAGATTTTTTTAAAAGCAGAGGGGTTAGCGTTTACTCAACAAATACTCACTCTGGATTTTTAAGATTTTTAATCGTGCGCGAGTGCAAGAACACAAAAGATTTTATGGTATCGCTTATAACTTACGACTATAACGAAGAACTAATTAATGAGTATGCGAAAGGATTGAGAGAAGTTGCGCCGGAAGTAACAACGTTTGTAAATCCGCTATCCGATAAAAAAGCTCAGGTGGCTTTCGGTGAGCAGGAGAAAATTCTTTTCGGCAAAGGATACATTGAAGAGGAATTGAATAAAGAGAACGGCAAAAAATTTAAATTCAAGATTTCTCCTAACTCTTTCTTCCAGACTAATACAAAGCAGGGCGAAAAGCTTTACAACATTGCATCAAAAGCAGGTGAGTTTAAAAAGACGGATAGAGTTTTAGATTTATACTGCGGTACCGGTTCTATTTCGATTTTTATTTCAGATGAAGTCGCTGAAGTAAAAGGAGTTGAGCTTGTTGAAGATTCAATCAAAAATGCTTTTCAAAATAAAGAGCTGAATAATATTACCAATGTAGATTTTGAGTTAGGAGACATAAAAGATTTTCTCCTCTCAAAAGAGGTGGCCGAGCTTCACAAGTATAATAAAATAATTCTCGACCCGCCAAGAGCAGGTCTTCATCCGAAAATTTGTGAGATACTTTCCGAAACCGATTTTGAAAAAATTGTTTACGTAAGCTGTAACCCTGTTACGCAGGCAAGAGATTTACAAATAATCTGCTCACAGGGAAAATATAAAATTAATACTGTTCAGCCCGTAGATATGTTCCCGCATACGTATCATATAGAGAACGTTGTGGATTTGGTAAGAAAATAATACTAACATATAAAAATATAATCGAATATGAAATTATTTTTATTTTTAGTTTTAATTGTATCAAACATCTCCTGCGGACAGAAAATAACTCCGCCTTCATCTGAAATCCCTGTAATATTTTTTTCCGGGCAGTACGAAACCAGTGGAGAAAGCAAGAGTGTGGATTTTTTATATACGAAAACATTTGTAAAGGATACTTCCGTAAACGGGGCTGAATTTAAAAAATTCAAATGGGATAAATTTAGAAATTACAAAGATGCACATGAAGTATATTATGAATTTGAAAGAATTACTGATGACGAGTATATTTTACTTGATGAAAAATTGCAAAACATTCACAACTTAAAATTAAAACCGGAACAACAAAAAGGCATTCTCTTTGGAATCGAAGGGAATATCGGATATGAATATATCGATACAAGAACATATTCCCCAAAATCTAACTTTGCACCGGATGCTCATTCTCCTATGAGATTTTTTCTTACAGAGGATAAAAATATTTTCATTTACTATGAAACAGATAGAAAGAAAATTGATGTTACTATGAATAAAGGAGATTTCAAAAAATCACTTACTGAGGGAGGGTTTGGGTTGGCTGCGCAAATTCTATCGCGAAATGATTCGTTGAAGACCTCATTTGATATTGAACTTGGCGATGAACTACAATTAGTATATACTACAGAACGAGTAGAGTTTTCATTTAAAGGAACGATAGGTAAAGATAATTCACAAACCGGTGAACAGAAGAAGCTGCCTGTAAGTAAAGAAATTACATCTATGAAATGCACAGGTGTAAAAAAAGATGGGACGAAAAAAATTATTTTTATGGATGTAATTAAGTTCAATTCCGAAAAAAATAAGATTGAAAACTCCCCCTCACAGATCGAAATAGAAGAGAATGGAAACGTTATAATGGATGGTCAGATTATAGCACAAGAGCAAACATATAAATTGGATTTCAAATTAGATAGCATAGATGTTTCACAAATTCCGGATGATTATAAAGAAAACGTTAAATCAAAATATCTTTTTAGTTTTATGGGTTTAACGTATGACACATTAAGCGGTAAACTTTTTCCAAAAGCGCTGTATATAAATTCAGTTAACTATTACCAGATGTATTATCTGACTTATTTTCCTATCCCATACGCTGAGTATCCCGGCACAACAGGTAGAATTGCATATGTAAAACTAAAAGGGAAAGAATATGGTAAGAAGGAATAATTTGTATATAAAAAATGTTGAGGACTTAGTAAAAATATAATTTTCAAAATGGAAAATACAAAACAACAAACTCTAACAGAAAAATTTTACATACAAAAAAGTATGTTTGAAAAGATACTGTTTATAATAGGCGGAGTATGCTTTATTGTAGCATGCGTTTTTGTAATAGTGTATTCCGGCTTTACTTCGGAGCCGCAACACGAAGTTAAAGTTGTTGTTATACCTGATCTTGAAACACTGTGGATTGTAAATGCGTTACTCG
>JBBRQV010000087.1:0-12937 GCA_038225955.1 Ignavibacteria bacterium
AGCCGGGGCTTACTCTGATGGTACAATCAATTCTCCCGAGGAGAATATTTTTCCCATCTTACAGAAGTTTACATACAAAAGTATTTCATCCTTCACGCGGCGTTGCTGCTTCAGGGTTTCCCCCATTGAGCAATATTCCTTACTGCTGCCTCCCGTAGGAGTCTGGACCGTGTCTCAGTTCCAGTGTGGCTGATCATCCTCTCAGACCAGCTACTGATCGTAGGCTTGGTGGGCTATTACTCCGCCAACTACCTAATCAGACGCAGGCTCATCCCAAGGCTCCGAAGATTTGATATTTCCACGATGTCGTGATTATATATCATCTGATGTTAGCCCGCCTTTCGACGGGTTATGCCAGACCTCAGGGCAGATTACCTACGCGTTACGCACCCGTGCGCCACCCTACTCTTCGATATTGCTATCTAAAGTCAAGTTGACTTGCATGTATTAAGCACGCCGCCAGCGTTCGTCCTGAGCCAGGATCAAACTCTCCATTGTAATAAAAATGTGTGTTTGATTTCCTAAGCTACAAGGTTTTAACTTTTTCTCAATTACGCACTAAACTTGTTATATAGCTAAATATAAAAGCTTGTGTTAAAATTATTGGTATATTTTAAAGAACATTTTAATCGTTTTTTGCACGAATTACAAAGTTAATAAGAATCCTTAAAAAAGTCAAGCTACTAATCATAACTTTTACAACTTTTTTTCCGGATTTATTAAAGAACTTCGTGTGAAAATTTTGTACGTTTTTCGATTCAATTATAAATATAGTCATTACCCACAAATTCTTTTAGGCACAAATTTTGGGATAGACCCACTCTCACGAATTTAAAGAGAATGTTATATTTTGATTAGAAAATGAAGTTGTATGATGTATAACTCCGTAGAAAATATTAAAGTTCAAATTATGTGAACCTGTAAATTTAAACTTAAATTATAATAAAATAATAATTTAATATTCTGCGAAATAAACCGATTTGCGAAATAAATCTACTGACTTTGCTTAACCACAGAGGTTACAGAAAATGCTCACAGAGAGCACAGAGGAGGATTATTGGGAATAATTAAAAATAACAAAAAGTAAAAATTTGACAAAAGGACTAAATTTTATAAATTTTGTGAATGAATATTTAAGAGTACTCCACCTTAAACTCTGAATGTCACAACTTGGCGGGGTTGCGACGGAAATAGAAAGTGAATGGTGTTTCACTTATGATGTTTGCGAAACGCCTTTCGAACACTATTGCATTCCCAAACAGTTCGCCGCGGTGAATTGGGAATGAGAATTAACGGCAGTGAATATAAGTAGTAACCCCATCCTTTAGGATGGGGTTAGAGAATTGAAAATAAAAACCCTTTAGGGCTGAACAAATAATTATTTTGCCCTAAAGGGCGATCATTTGGCTTTTTCATACCCCACCCTGAAGGGTGGGGTTACTGTAACATAATTAATTATTTTTCTTAGCGTTCTCTTCGCATCAATTTTGTGATCTTTGCGTTTAAATATAACCAGCGACCTTTCCGTTTGACACAATACTACCTCACCACTACAAATTTCCCTATTTTCTCTTCCACTTCCACGCCTTGCGAATTCTTTCCCGTAGCCCTATAAATGTAAATTCCGGAACCGACTTTCGTTCCCGCTCTATCTGTTAAATTCCACTCAGTTCCTCCGTTGCCGTCCTTTTCATCTACCTGATTTATGAATTTACCATTTAAATCGAATATCATAATGCTGGCTGATATCGTTAAGTTTGCAAATGTAACATAATCCTGCCCTAAATTGCTTGTCCATGGATTAGGGTATACATACATATCTTTCAAATCCTCCTTATTAAATATAAGTCCGAAGCTGCCTCCTGCGCCGTCTACAATCTTCACTCCAGTATTTGAGTAAACATTCTTCACCGAAAGTATATAAGTCTTCCCTGTAGCCCCTATGAGCGCTTTATTATCAAGATTGAGATACAGTATCGAACGGTTCGCATCAAATGTAACATTGTTCACTCCTATATCAAAAGGAGCAACGTTGTAATTGCTTTTATTAAACGCCGTAGCGGAATCAACCGGAAGGTTGTACTCAATTTTCAATTTATTCTTATCAACCAGTACAACTGATTTTATAAAAAACTTTGCTGAATCAAACTGCGATACCGCAAAATTTACTGATGAACTATCTACAGGCGAATTATAAAAATCACGTAGTCCTACAGACTTTAAATTATAACTGCCGTTCGCAAGTCTGTTATTATATATCAGCAGATACTCACTGGAATTTTTTATTGCAATATTATCGGGATTTCCGATACCGCCGAGCACAAACGAATTCATGTTAGGTATTACACTTTGTATCTGCTCTGATAGCTTCACGCTTATATATCCGTTATTCTCTGACTTAGCAGAAATAATCATTGCCTTATTGTGTACATAAACTCTCACTGCATCGGATAAATAACTCTCCTTGTATCCTCCAGTTAAAGAGACTGCCGAAATTTTATAATAATAATTTTTTCTGTTGATTACATTTACATCTGAATACGAAGGAGTTGAAACAGAATCGTATAATGCAAACACTTGATTTGAATCTGTTGCTGCCCTGTAAATCTTGTAGTAATTAATATTTGTTACGGGGGCAAATTCCAATTTCACTAAATTAGAATCAGTGCTGTATGCCTGTATATTCCCGGGCGTTGCGGGTCCCGTATAGTTTACATTTTTTTCATAGAAGAAAAGCGTATCGTTAACTGTGTTCAGCCCTATTTCATTTACTCCGTTGCCGTCAAAGTCATACACGATTTGATTCACAGTATTAATATCATTCATATAATAAACAGGCTCAATGTGTCCCTTCGAAGAATTATATTTTAGAATATAAAAATTCGTTCCGGTGTTCACCAAAATTTCATCCTTATTGTCTGCATCAATGTTTCCTGCGCGGGTAGATGTTTCAGTGTATGATTTATATCCGTTTATATCTACAACATCCCATAGCTTAAAAGTCGTGCCTACAGGTTTATATACAAGCAGTTCGTAGTACTGAATCAAATCATTATTATTACTGACTGAACCTACTGCAAACTCCTTCACTCCGTCTCCGTCAAAATCACCAACGATAATATTATCTGCTCTGATAGAACGGTAGGTGCTATCAATAAAAATTTTCGAGTAAGTATTATCCCCTGTATTAGCATAGCCCACGATTGCAGTCTGGGGTAAATCGCTTGAGTATGATTCAAACGAATTAGTGAAAATTATTTCTTTCTTTCCATTGCCAAAAAAATCTTCAACGATAACATTCTGAGAGCTTGCCTCTGCAAGAAGATTTCCAGAGCGGAAGTAAGGCAGTTTTGCAGTCTCCGTAAAATTATTGCCGCTTGAATTCTCTAAAATTCTTAATGCATAATCTTTATCACCAAATCCTAAAATTTCTTTCTTGCCGTCTCCATCAGTTTCTGCAATTCGCGAAGACCAGAAATTGTTATTCGTAGAATCACTCCATATCAACACATCGGGCATTGATGAAGATGATGATTGAGTATATAAGTAACCGTTCCTCTGTTGCGAAACCAATAAATCATACTTGCCGTCACTATTTACATCGCCGATATCACGCGCAACTTTAAAATCTCCCCAGTTATTATTTGAAATTTTTGTAAACGAACCATTGGAAAACTGATAAGCATTTAATCGTAAATTATTTTTTATATCATTAAGAAAAATATCTTTTTGCCCATTGCCGTTAATATCAACGATTGAATAACACGACTGCACATTTGAAAGAGAATAATTTTTTTTTGTAAAACCATACGAGTTAATCTGACTTCCTGCAACAAAAGAAAAAAGTGAATCCGTAAACGTAATGGATTTCCCGTTAAGCGCCTGCGCCTCTATGTAAAATTCGTATTCAGTACTCGGAGATAAATCACTGCTGTTGATAATTCCGTAGTGCACCTCCGAGATAAATCCGATATTCGGCGTTCCTACATCTGCAAGAATATAATTAAATGGCTCAGCTACATTTTTTCTTTTATAATAAATTTTCCCAAGCGTTCTTTTATCTGTAGCAAATGCTATTAACTCCGATGTAGTATTTTTATCAATGATGCTTCCCGATGTAATGCCTGATATCTGCGGAGGATTTCTATCTTTGAAAATTACCTGACGATGCTCAACCGTTTTGCCTGAATTACTGTTTATCGCCAACCGCAAAGTATAAGATGTATCGGGCAGCGAAGAAATATTCCATCTGTAAACTGTATCCTGAAGCACCTGAGAAGTTTGGTTCGTAAGAAGAGGAATCCAGTTCTCACTCTGATACCCTACTGAATAATAAATGGAATATGATTGCAGCAGCGGAGATGCAGCCGAGATGCAAATAGGCACCGTATCTCTGAAAGTTGTATAATCCTGAAACGGAAAAAATATTCTTGCAATGGAAGGATAAGAAACATTTTGAATTGACTTCAGAGCATCAACTCTTCCCGATGAATATAAATTATTCCAGCCGGATTGGTTTGGGAACAGCGCAGTGTTTGATACAAGTATTCCTCTTATTTCTTCATTGGTAAGATTTGGATTTACCGACTTCATCAACGCTGCGACACCTACAATTATTGGTGAAGAGAAAGACGTTCCGTTTATATAATCATAGTCACCGCCGAACTGTGAACTTCCCTTCCCTTTTCTCATAGTAGTAAAAATCTGAAATCCCGGAGCGTAAATATCTACCGTTGCGCCAAATGAAGAAGCGGAAAATCTTGCATCATCGTTCGCAGATGCGCCGACTGAAATCACTTCATCATAAGCCGATGGATAATGCAGTCTATCGCTCCCATCATTACCCGCAGAGCATACAATTGTAACGTTTTTTGAGTAAGCAAATTTTACAACATCTTTCAAAAGATTACTGTAAACGTAATCACCAAAACTGAAATTAAAAATCTTAACTCCCTGTGAAATTCCGTAGAGTACTGCACTTGCAACATCATCCTCTTCACCGAATCCCTCTGCATCAAATGCGCGAAGCACAAGGACTTTACATTTTGGAGCAATGGAGGAAATTCCAAGAGCATTATTGAACGATGCATTTATTATTCCTGTAACAGCAGTGCCGTGTGAGTTTTTATTGTCATCAGTCGGGTCGTTATCGGGTGTAAGATAGTCACCTCTTCGCGGGTCGCCTGTGAAAGGTTCATCGGTAAAATCCCATCCGCGCCAATCGTCAATAAAGCCATCACCGTCATCATCAACTCCGTTAGAGCGTTTATCTCTGCCAAGTGCATCAAGCCCCATTTCACCGTAGTTCAGCTTAAAAGAATTTTGCAAATCGGGGTGAAGAAAATCCAAACCGGTATCAACAACACCAATGAGAACCGTTGAATCTCCCTGTGTAATATTCCACGCAGCATTCATTCCTATTAGAGGAAGATAGTATTGATTGCTGTAGTAAGTATCGTTTGGGTCAGTTGAAATGTTTTCAACTTTTAATACTCTGTTTATTTCGATGTATTCAACAAAATCATTTTTTGATAGAATAGAAATTAAGTCTGCTGAAAGATTTTGGGATACGCTTACTATGAAAATCCTGTCTAAGCCTATAGAATTGCCTGCCATCATAGCAGGCGAAACCTTATCGAAAAGTAATTTTGAGTTTGCAGCATTGAATTTATTCAACGTCTTTGAAACAGAATATTTATCGGAGCGGAACGAATTATTCTTAAACGAATTAATTAATTCCTGCGGAGCATTTTGCTTTAACTTTATTATTATCTGCGAGGATTGCGCAAATGAAAACGAAGAGGAACAAATTATAAATAATAATGTAAGGAGAAAAAACTTTTTTAATGGCATTAAGCTAAATTTATTCTGTAAGATTAAATGAGGTAGAAGTCGGCTATACTTTTCTTTAGTAGTTTAATGTAAATTTTATGTTTTAAGGATAGAAATTCAAGGGAGAAATTATTTTAAGGCGGGATATAATGTTATACAAACGCCTCTGCAATTCAGAGGCGCATATCATGATTTATTAAAATTAATTTTAATTTACTTTTTTATTTTCTTCGTGAGGACCTTTCTGATATATTCCCGTCAACGAAACAACATTTCCTGAGGCATCCGTGTTAAATTGTATTCTGAAATCTTCCCTACCCTGAAGCATAAACATCGTATTTGTAATTGGTATCAATAAAGTTTTAGCTAAAACTCCGGGACGCTCATAAACAAGTTTGCCATTTTCAAAATATATTTTTCTCGGTTCATAATCCCCCGCATATTTTTGCAGAGTGCCTTCTGAAACATCAACAGGGTTAGCTAATGCCTGCATAATTTCTATCTGCCATTGTATATCATCTCTTTCCTCATCACTGCCGGCTTTGCTTAAAAGTGTTTTCATTATTTCAAGCTTCGCAACATTAAGTGCATCGGATTCTTTGCAAGGAATATCAGGTTTAACTCCAACGCCCTCCCAGTTTGTTTTTGTGATAGGATTAATAGCCCTACCCGTCGGAATAAATGATACCATGTAGTCATTCAGCCTGTACGCCATGTTTGGATTCGCTCCGCCGCCTGTTGCCTCCCCCACAGTTTTTGCACGCTTAAGAGACTGAAGATCATAAGCAAATTCTTCTGCACCGGAGAACGCAAACTTACTAGTCAGAATATATACAGGTACATTCGGCAATCTTTTGCCGGGAATTTTTTCAAGAGTCCAGAATTCCTCAGTTTTATTTTCAGGCCTGTTATAGATATCGTTAAGATGAACAGGTTTGGAATCGAAGAGATAACTGCAGAGGAACTGTACCATATTCGGGTCACCGCCGTTATTATTTCTTAAATCAAAAATGAGAGCATCTGCATTTGCAAAAAATCCCATTGCGGAGACTGCCGTCTGCTTTGCAATATCTACGGTTACAAAAGTTCTTAAGTCAAGATAGCCAATATTACCAGGAAGGATTTCCATTTTCCTGAATCCGTAATTTTCTTTTTCTAATGGCTGCTCAAATTTTCTTCGGTGTGTTTCATCTTTATCGGGGACACCGTCTTTTAATTCCGATGCAAGAGCAGGCATAAGATTTACGTGAAGATGCTTGTCATTTGAAACAGATTGTAAATCTTTTGTAAGAGCTCTGCTAAACTCACCTGCTTCGTTGACATTTTCATAAGCACCATTTTTTAAATTTGATTCAATTAGATAAGCAAGCTTATCTGCTATATCAGGGAAAACATAATTATCTTTTATTTGCTTTGAGAGGAGAGAAACTGCATCCGATTTTATTTTAGAATCAATCTGCACAGGTCGTTGTTGATTTATAATTTGCTGCGAATAAGAGTTAAAGGACACTAATAACAGAACTAATAGAATTATTTTTTTCATTCGACTTTAGATTTAGTAATAAAATAAGACGCTTGACAAATGTAAAAGTCGCAGAATGAAATTTGAAGTAATTGTAGGAGATAAACTTAATTATGCTTCCGACAAACGGGGGCATAATAATTATTTTTAATTTACTTTTTTATTTTCTTCTCCAGCTCCATCATCATACATTCCTGTGAGGGATATAACACTTCCTGAGCCGTCAGTATTAAATTTCACTCTGAAATTGTCTCTTCCTTCAAGCATAAAATAAGTTGAGGTGATTGGAATCATTTTAGTTTTCTTTAGCACACCAGGTCTCTCATATATTAACTGATTATTTTCAAAATAAATTTTTCTCGGACCGTAATCACCTGCATACTTCTGCATCTCTTCATTTGTTACGGCTACCGGATTTATTGTAGCCTGCAAACCATCGAAAGCCCACTCATATTTTTTTTTCTGCTCGTCTGACTTAGCGCCGGAAATCCATTTCTTATAAATCTCAACCTGCGCGACATTCAGTGCATCCTCTTTTTTGCACTCAATATCGGGTGCAATACCTGTACCTTCCCAATTAGTTTTAGTAATGGGATTAATTGCTCTTCCTGTAGGAACAAAGCAGATAAAATTTTCTGTGATACGAACAGATCCGCCTGGATTTGCGCCGCCGCCTGTATTTTCTCCTATGATAGTTGCGCGTTTCAGGTTTTTTAAATTGTAGGTAAACTCTTCTGCACCTGAAAATGTATAGTTAGAAGTAAGAACATAGACATCAACGTTCGGCATTTTTTTACCGGGTACAGTTTCAAGCGTCCAGTATTCTTCAGTCTCATTTTTCTTTCTGTAGTATAGATCATTCAAGTGAACTTTACCTTCGAAAAGATAGCTGCAAAGGAATTTTACCATATTTGGGTCACCCCCTCCATTCTCTCTTAAATCAAAAATGATTGCATTTGTATTCGCAAGAAAATTCATTGCTGCTGCACCTGTTTCTTTTGCGATGCTCGCTTCATTAAATCCTCTTAAATCCAGATAACCGATATTGCCGGCAAGAATTTCCATTTTTTTGAAGCCATAATTTCCCTGCTTCATTTCTTCAGCATATCTTTTTTGCATCTCCGGATTTTCTTCTCCATCACCTTTTAATAAATCTGCTGCCATGCCCGGATTGAAACCAAACCGTAAATGTTTATCATGTGTAATTCCCTGAATATCTTTAGTGATTTGTTGAGCAAATTCATTGGGGTCATCTATTTTATCATAAAGACCGGCTTTAAGATTTTTCTCAAGAGAAGCTTTCACGGATTTTGCAGTATCCAGAAAAACATAATTTTCTATAAGGGTAGTGGAGAGATTTGTAATCGCATCAGATTTCATTTTGGCATCAAGTTTTACCATAGGCATCTGTTGCTGCGCCTTTAAATTAAATGCATTCATAAAAATTAAGATTAATAATATTGTTTTCATTCTGTTAAATTATATTAAGGGGAGTATCATTTTAAAAGTGTCACGTTTGTATTTTTTGTTTGTTTCTGAAATTTCTATAGGAGAAAATCCGAACTTCGCATACAAGTTTATTGCCGTTGGAAGTTTTTCGCTGGTACTTAAGAAAACTGATTTTGCATTTTTCTCTTTTGCAAAATTAATTGCAGCCTCGCATAGTACATGCCCCGCCTGCTTACCTCTGGCAGATTCTGTTACTGCCATTTTAGAGAGCTCGAATGTGTCATCAACTTTTATCATAGCGCATGTTCCTACAACTTCATCATTTATAAAAGCAAAAAATACCATTCCGTCTTTATCTAAAATTTCACTCTCCGGATTATTTAAAATTTTCTTATCTATCGGCTCGACTTCAAAATATTTATTGAGCCATTCTAAATTTAAATTTTTAAAATCAGATTTATGCTTTGCCGAATATTTTTCAATTTTAACATCTTCACGTTGTCTTTTTTTCACACGTTGAGTTACACGCTCAAAAACATTTTTTTCATCCAGAGCTGTTTCGATTTTATCGAGGATATCCAGAATATTAATATTTAACGTTTCAAACATTTCACCTACTCCAAGCTCAAAATCATTCCACAGCGGAATAAGCTCAGGCAGCATTCCCTCACCTTTTTTTGAAATTGTAATTATTTTTTTTCTTGTATCAACTTTATCTTTGATAATCTTCACCAGATTTTTTTTAATCATGGAGTTAAGTATCTGCGTTACTGCGGGCTGGGAAATTCCTATATGGTTTGCAATTTCTGTTACGGAGAGTGAAGGATTATCCTTTAAAAGATAGAAGACTGCGAAAAATCTTGGCTCAAAATCTATATTAAGAGACTTATAAATTTCAGAGCCATCTTGCAACATTTTTTCTGCAAGTAGCTTTATTCGTGTGGCAAGGGCAAGTTTGCCTGCTTTTCTTATTACATTAGTTTTCATCTATGAGGGGGTTTACGTTTTAGTTTTTACAAAGTTGCATAAGGGCTTATGTAAATTTATTAAATATTTAATAAATTTCAAATGAAGAATATATTGCATAAATTTGCTTAACAATTTTGCTTAATTATTTTAAATTATGTTTTACACTATCACAAATGAAAAAACCAAAATCTAACGAAAGCGCCTCATACTATAAGTATTATATTGAGCTCAATACCGATGCCAATGTACTGCAATCTTTGGAGAAACAAATCGTACAGATAAAAAAAGCGTTCGGTTCAGTCCATCAAAGCAAACACAACTACAGATACGCTAAAGGAAAATGGACAGTAAAGGAACTGCTCGGCCACGTTATGGATGCTGAAAGAATTTTCGGATACAGAGCATTAAGAATTGCAAGAAAAGATAAAACACATCTTGCAGGATTTGAAGAGAACCATTATGTAAAAAACGGAATGTTCGATAAGCGGACCATGAAATCTTTGCTTGAAGAATTTACTTCTCTGCGTAAATCAAATGTAGAATTATTTAAAAGTCTTGATGAAAAAAGATTGGGATTAAAAGGCATTGCGAACAACTCCCCTGTCTCTGTCCGGGCATTGGCTTTTATTATCAGCGGACATACAAAGCACCATCTGAATATTTTAAAAGAGAGATACGTTTCTAATTTTTAATTTTCGATTTAACCACTTTTTTGAGAATGAAATTTCCTTTGTCGAAATTTACCTCTCGGATTTTCCCGTTGATTTGAGAGGCGAATTCCTGCTCTCTCTTATCATTGAAGAAAGTAAATTCCTTTGTTGAGGCATATGTTTTAATTTCCAAGCGAATCGGCATTGTATAAACTTCGTCCGACTGTGTTTGTTTTACTTTAAACGTAAAATTATTATCATCCTGAGTCACTGAGTATTCGTAAGTTGGTCTTCCCGTTCCTTTAAAAATCCATTCATTAAAAAACCAATCAAGATTTTTTCCGTATACTTTTTCGCATACATTTTTAAAATCGTAAGTGGAGGCGTTCTTATATTTATACTGGAAAAAATATTCGTTAAGAATTCTAAAAAATACTGAATCACCTGTTACACCCCGCAGCATGTGAAGACACCATCCGCCTTTATTGTATGAACTCGCTCCGAATAAATTCACATCGGGATTATAAACCGTGCCATGAAAATAACCATTATCCAACTCCTCCATGTAATCTGCAAGAACATTTTTGCCTTTATCGTGCTCTGCCCACAGCGCTTCGGCGTACGTTGCGAACCCTTCGTTAAGCCAGATGTCTTTCCACGATACCGGAGTCACTGCATCACCGAACCACTGATGTGAAAGCTCATGCGCGACAATTTTTTCGTATGCTTTATTTCCTGAAACCGTATTGTAACCCATACTCGAAATTGTCTGGTGCTCCATCGCCATTCCCGAGACACCAAACATCGCCATTCCGTATCCTTCATTTATAAACGGATACTCGCCGAAAACCGAAGAGTAAAAATTTATCATCTCGGGAGTCCGCTCCCAGTCAACTTTTGCATCAGAAAAATATTCCGGATAAGAGTAATAACTCACAGGCGTTGAAAATAAACTATCCTGTGCTGTATAAATATCTGACCAGTGTTTGAACTTGCCAAGATTTAAGGACACAAGATAAGATGCTATAGGATACTCTGATTTTCTTTTCTCAGTAATCAAGCCGTCATCTTCTCTCACTTCAATTAGTTTGCCCTGTGTTGCAAGTGTTAAGCTGTCGGGATACTCGGCTTCGATGGTAACTAAAAATTTATCATCAATTCTATCTTTGCAAGGCCACCATGTAGGAGCATAGTTTGGCTCGCTTAAAGAGAAAACATTTGTAGCTCCGTCTATTTGAGCAAATGAAAATGAATTAAATCCTTCCGATTCCGGAGTGCCGGAATATTTTATCTCAATTGAAGCAGTATCGTTCTTGCTGAACTTGCTATCTATTATAATATAATTATTATCTCTTTCATAACTTAAGTCTTCTCCATCAGATGTAACGGATTTTATTTTCATGTTATCATAAAAATTCAGATAAACTTCATTGAGAGAATCGGATAAAACCCTGAAAACAGTTTTCACATCTCCGTAAAGAATTTTTTTATCGATATCAAAACTGAACTTCAGTTTGTTTTCAAGGACATCAAATTTATTCTGTTCGTTTATAATGGAAGGCTCGTCCATACGTTCTTTTTGTATGAACTGATTTTTTACTTTATTAAAAAAAGGAATGTAGGTACATGAGTTGCACGAAAGGCATGAGAGAGTTACAATTGCTATGAATATTCTTTTCACTTGATAATATTTTTAATAAACACGGTTTCCGTTTTTATATGTCATCTCTACTTTTATTGAACGGATATCATCTTGGTTTGATTCAAATAATTCAAAAATATTTTCGTTCAGCACGATTAAGTCTGCTCTCATATCAACTCGCAATGAACCCGCAATTTCTTCTTCGTTCGTTCCATAATAATTATTAACTGTATATGCATCTAAGCAATCGTAAAGATTCATTCTGTGCTCGGGCAGAAATCCTTCTTCAAATCCTTTTGCTTTACGGGTGATTGCATAATAGATAGTATCAAACGGAGAAGGACTTACGATTGGGAAATCCGTTCCGAAGCAAAGCTTTACTCCTAACTTTAAAAGCTCGGAATAATTATGCGTTGTCTGATAATCATTTCTTAATTCATAGGATGTTGAAGCATCTGAAAACAAATGCGACGGCTGCACTGAGGCAAGAATTTTAAGCACATCGAACAAACGAAAATCAATCGGTTGAATATGCTGTGCGTGTTCAATTCTGAATTTTCTGTTCCGCACTCCGTTAATCATATCAAGCTCGGAATTCAGCGCAAGCAGCTCAGTCACGGATAGATCGCCTATGGCATGCACTGCCATCTGGTAGCCGGCCTTATCAATTTCTAAAGCAGTTTTATGGAAGGCACCTGAGTTAACGTACTCTGTTCGCAATCCACGCGCATCTGTATTTTTAAAATTCTTATAGTAATAAGCAGACCTGCTAGATAGCGAGCCGTCATAAAATGCTTTGAAGCATCTGAATTTTATTTCGTTGAACTGTGCAAATCTTTTTTTGTGCTCTGCAATATTATAAAACTCTTCGAA
>JBBRQV010000088.1:0-12888 GCA_038225955.1 Ignavibacteria bacterium
AACTTATTTTAATTTCTCCCGACTCATTAAAAATAGAACCGGACGTGCGGAAATTTTTAATCAAGAATAAAATGAACTTTACAGAGTCTAACGATTTGAACGGAAAAATAAAAAATGCAGATGTAATTTACATGACCAGAATGCAGGATGAATATGATGTGAACAACGAATCGCAAAATATTGAATACTGGAAATTCCATTTAAAGAAATCACACCTTAAGCTGATAAAAAAAGATGCAATCATAATGCATCCACTTCCACGCAGAGATGAAATAGATATTGATGTCGATGATGATTCGCGAGCCTGGTACTGGAAACAGGAAAGAAACGGTATGTGGGCAAGGGCAGCGCTAATTGCCTATATGTTCGGACTGCAAAAAGAAATAATGAATTACTCTAAATAATACTCTCTTCAAAAGCTTTTAGGAAAATATTTACTTCCTCTTTTGAGATTATTAACGGCGGGAGTAATCTGACGCAGTTATTATTGGTAAGGTTTACTAATATTTTTTTCTCGAATAAATTTTCTACAACTTTCTCAGGATTTACATTGTCCAGTTCACTGCCAAGCTCAACTCCAAGCATGAGTCCAATGCCTCTAACTTCTTTTATTTTACCGGGATATTTTTTTTGTAAATTCAACAGCTCACTCTTCAAATAGCTTCCCATTTCTTCAGCGTTTTTCATTACGTGGATTTCAATCTCATCTAGAGTTGCAATACCGGCAGCGCATGCAACAGGATTTCCCCCGAACGTAGTGCCATGCTCACCTGCGTGAAAGCAATCATTGAGATATTCTTTAGCCATCAAAGCAGAGACGGGCAGTCCTCCACCGATACCTTTAGCAGTTACACAGATATCTACATCAGCTTTGAAATGCTGTATTGATAGAAATTTTCCCGTTCGTCCTGCGCAGCATTGAATGCAATCAGCAACGATAAGAAATCCAAACTTATTTTTTAATTCATTCAGCGCATCAATAAATTTTTCATCTGCGACAAATATTCCTCCTTCACCCTGTATGAATTCAAGAAAAACTCCGGCAGTATTTTCGTTTACTGTGTTCTTTAAATCTTCAATAGAGTTGTATGGCAAGTGGTGAACATCGGGTAATAGCGGTTCAAATCCTTTTCTGTATTTTTCTTTTGTAGTTAGCGACAGACTTCCGTATGTTCTTCCGTGAAATCCGCCTTTGAAGGAAATCAATTCTCGCTTGGTTTCTGAATGAAAATATTTTCTTATCAGCTTTATCGCACCTTCAATTGCTTCCGTTCCTGTGGATGAAAGAAAAATTCTATCAAAGCCGGAAAGCCTTAAAAGTTTCTCAGCAAAGTTTATCTGAGTTTCCTGATAAAAATTATTTGAAAGGTGGTTATACTTATGAATCTGTGAAACGATTGCATCGTTCACTTTTGCATTATTATATCCTAGAACATTTACAGCAAGTCCCCCGAACATATCGAGGAACTTCCCTTTATCAGTGTATAAAAAAACGCCTTCCCCTTTTTCTACATTAAGAGGAAGACGTCTATAAGTCTGGAAAAAATATTTTGCTTCTTTTTCTGCTAAGTTCAATTTTTAACTGTCTTTTCCCTCGGGGTAAAGCTCTTTCTGTTCGCTCAATGATTTTAATAATCTACCGAGGAAATCGACTTGGCTATCAAGCTCTTCCTCTGTCTTATTATTTACAAGCACAAAATCAGATTTCTCCAATTTATCTTTTTCATCAATCTGATATTTCATTATGTTTTCTACTTCAGTCTTCTTTGAGCCATCGCGCATCATTATTCTGCTTATTCTGTTCTTCTTATTGGAGTAAATCATTATTATATAATCCAAATCTTTATCAAGTCCACTTTCAAAAACTAAAGCAGATTCGATAAGAACTATATCGTAAATACTTTTCTTGGATTCTTTTTTTATGTAATCAATTACTATAGGATGGACAATCTTATTTACCTTCGCATAGTTCTTTTTATTTGCAAAAATAACTTCACGGAATTTTGCTAAATTTATTTTTCCGCTGTAGTTAAGAATATCCTTACCGAATTCTTTTACAAGCCTTTGCAGCAAAGATTTATTAGTTCGATAAAGATTTTTTGCAATTGTATCTGCATAAAATACTTTGAATCCTCTCTTAGCAAGCTTACTACACACTACGCTCTTACCTGAACCAATGCCTCCCGTAATTCCTACAAGAAGTTTAGATTTATGTTTCTTCATTTGATTTGCCTGATTAGCCATAAGTTAAAAAAACTATTTCGCATAAGCAATTGACCTTCTCTCTCTAATCACATTCACTTTTATCTGTCCCGGATATTCCATTTCTTCCTGAATTTTCTTGGCAATATCATCGGCTAACTGGTCTTGTAATATATCACTGATTTTTTCCTGCTCTACAATAACACGAACTTCTCTGCCTGCCTGAATAGCGTAAGTTTTGGCAACACCTTCAAACGACTTAGCAATATTTTCCAATGTCTCAAGTCTCTTTGAGTATGCTTCAACAGATTCACGCCTTGCTCCCGGTCTTGCGCCGCTGATTGAGTCAGCTGCCTGAACGATTATAGATATCGGGCTTTCCATAGGCATTTCATCATGGTGAGCACCGATAGCATTACAGATAATAGGATGCTCTTTGCATCTCTTCGCTACTTCATAACCTAGGATTGCGTGAGGTCCTTCAATGCTTCTGTCAATCGTTTTACCCACGTCATGCAGAAGTCCTGCTCTCTTTGCCATATAAGCGTCAAGGCCTAGCTCAGCAGCCATAATACCTGCTAAGTAACCAACTTCAATAGAGTGGTTTAAAACGTTCTGACCGTAGCTTGAACGGTACTTCATTCTTCCGATGAGTGTAACTAAATCTCTGTGCATTCCCTGAATACCCATTTCAACAAGTGTATTTTCACCGACTCTAATAATTTCTTCGCTAAGTTCTTTTTCTACTTTTGTAACTACTTCTTCAATTCTTGCAGGGTGAATTCTTCCGTCTGCGATAAGTCTTTCCATAGATACTCTTGCAATCTCTCTTCTGAACGGATCGAATCCTGAAATAATAATTGCTTCCGGTGTATCATCAACAATAATATCTACGCCGGTAGCAGCTTCAAATGCGCGGATGTTTCTTCCCTCTTTACCAATGATTCTTCCTTTCAGTTCATCAGATGTAATCTGTAAAACCGATACAGTTGTTTCAACTGAGTGGTCAGAGGCAGTTCTTTGAATACTTTGTATTATAAGATTTTTTGCGATGCGGTTTGCTTCAAGCTTCGTTTCATCTCTGACATCCTGAAGTTTTTGCGCGGAGTCGAGTTTAACCTGCTGTAAAAGACTTTCGAAAAGTTCTTTCTTTGCTTCTTCTTCGGTTAAACCGGAAATTCTTTGAAGCCTGTCTTTCTGCTCTGAAATAACGTGAACTGTTTCCTCTTTTAAGGATTCAATTTCTTTTTCTTTTTCGGAAGCTTTCTCGATTTTAGATATTAAATCTTTCTCAAGATTTTCTATCTTTTTCTCTTTGCCTGTTAATTCACTCTTCGCCTGCTCAACTTTATCCTTTTCTACTTTTAAAGCTTGTTCAACTTTATCCTTTTCTGCTTTTAATTTTTTCTCGTCTTCAACAACGTTTTTCTCTCTATCTTTTACCTGCTCGTCAAATTCCTGTTTCTTTTTATAGAACTGGTCTTTTACTTCAAGTAATTTTTCTTTCTTTAAATTCTGTGCGGCTTTATCTGCATCCTGCAAAAGATTCTTTACTCTTTTTTCACCCTCAGTAATAGTATCTTTAGCTTTTTTATCAGCTTCTGCCATAATTTTTTCTGCAACAGTCTGAGCATCACCTATTTTGTTCTTATTCATCTTTGAGTGCAGTATCCATCCGAGAAAGAATACGAGAAAGCTGATTACAATTATCAATGGAATCAGAATATATAATTCATAGATTATTTCCATTTACAGCTCCTTATTAATATATTTTTAGTAAACATTCGATTTTTTAGTTGAAATTAATTTTTAAAATTGGGCATAAAAAAACCGCACAATCAGAGCTCTTAGCCAAAGTTTATAAGAAAACCCGATAAAGCATACGGTGGAGGGTGCCACAATGTCTTTTGCTTCCACTGCTCAGAGCGCCCGGGCTAACCCGGATCCGAATTCCCCGAAGGGAGTGAGGCCTGCAATTGACATATTTTTATGAGCTTGCCTTCCTATCTTATAAAAAATGTTGGTTTTTTATAATGTTTGACTAAGGTGATTGTGCGGTTTATAAAACCTTTTATGTAAAGAACAATTTAAAAATAAAATTTATAAATACTGATCGAGCAGATTTGAGAGCTCTTCAATATTTTGATTATATTCTCTTAACGAGTCCAGGTAATCTTCTTCAATTTTATTTCTGATACCTTTTTCCTTAAAATAATCCTCAGCTATATTCAACGAAGAAACTACCGCAATAGTTTCCTCAGTTTGGTTTGGTGATTCCGAATTGATTCTATTCATAATATTATCAACATAATTCGCAATTTTTTCCACCTTTGCAGTGTCTTCACCCTGCAAGTTATATTCGCTGTTAAAAATCCTTACTCTGACTTCTTTAGGATTCATAAGATTTTAAGTTGTTGGTTGTGTTGTTGTTCTTAGTCAAAACTTTTAATTCTCCTGATCATACTGATCAAGATGTACATCAATTCTTGATATTAACTCTTTTATTCGTGAACGGACAATTTCTTTATCCTGAACAGTCGATTTTGTATTTTTTTCTGTAAGTAAAACATTCTTTAAATCTGATATTTCCTTATCCTTCGTTATCGATTGTGAATTGGCATGTGTAACCTGCAATTTTAAATCCGTAATCTTCTGGCTTAACTCTTTTACCTGGTCTCTCAAATCCTTATTCTCCTCGTCAAGCTTACTTATTTTTGTAAGCATCACCCTGACTTTTGTAAGTAAACCCTGAATAGAAACTCTTAACGAATTTTTAGCTTCGTTGATACTATCTATTGCACTGTCAGTAAATTGTTTGGACATAGATTTTTGTTAAGCTCTTTTACTTCTTACAAATTACTTCCAACTTCTTCATTAACTTCTTAACTGTGCCTTTAATTCTCTTTCAAGATTTTTGACAATCTTACTGATAATCGGATTTATCTCTTCGTCAGCAAGTGTTTTCTCAAAAGAAGAAAATTCTAATGAAAAAGCAAGACTTGTGTTATTACCGAGTTTTTTATCCTCGTAAATATCAAAGAGCCGCAAGCCTGTAAGCAGCTTTCCACCGCTCTTTGTTATGACATCTTTAATATCCTTAAAAACAACGTTTTTTTCAACTACAAAAGATAAGTCTCTTTTTACTGCCGGAAATTTAGAAATAGGTTCATAAACAGTAGATTTTTTCTGAGCTTTATAGAGTGACTCTAAGTTAAATTCAGCTATATAAACAGGTTTCTCAATTTCTATGTTAAGCGACTTTAATAAATTACTTTCAACTCTGAACAATTCCCCTGCGTAATTATCTCTCGTCTCATATTTAATTTTAATGCCCACTTCTTCGTAGGAAGTGCTTTTAATTTTAACATTCATATTTTCCAGAAACATGTCAATCTCACCCTTTAAGTCAAAGATGTCAAAGTCCCTTTCCTTACTATCAAAAGATTTCAAATCGTACCTGCCGCAAAGACCGACTGACAACTTATCCTCTTCTCTGAATTTATGTACTTCATCAAAAAATACTCTACCTGTTTCATAAAATTTAAGCGGAATATCTTTTCCGGAATGATTGTGATTATTCTTAATCACATTTAGCATTCCGTAAAATAGATTTACACGCATCGAGTTCATTTCGCTTGAACCGGGGTTTGAAATTTTTACAGTATTATGTCCGAACGTTTTAAGTTTAGCATCTTCCTGCTGCGAGCTTGTAAGGATTTCATTAAATCCCCGTCCAAAGAAATAATTCTTAACTTTCTGAACGAACTCAATATACTCTGAATTATAATTCGATTCCGATACACTGAACCTGAAGCTGCTTTCCATCGGAATATTATCGTAGCCATAAATTCTGGCAATCTCTTCAATCAAATCTATTTCAGCGGCGATATCATTTCTTCTGAACTCAGGTACTTTGAACATTAATTTATGGAACTTCTCTCCTTCGCATTCAATATCTATTTTAGCTAGTAATTTTATCACTTCTTCTTCATTAAGTGATAGCCCTAAAATGCGGTTAACATTTTTTACATCAAGCTCTATTTCTACATAAGTAAAACATGCAGGATATACTTCTGCAAATCCTTGCAGTACGTTGCCCTCTGCTACTTCTGCGAACAATTGGCTTGCTCTATCAGAAGCATATTCCACCATATTTATATCCGTACCGCGTTCAAATCTGTGCGAAGCATCAGTTGCAAGTACAAGTTTTTTTGCATTAAGACGAATATTTACTGAATCGAAATAAGCAGTCTCCAGCATGATATTTGTAGTGGTGTCAGTGATTTCGGAATTCTCGCCACCCATAATTCCGGCAATGCTGAGATATCTTTCGGCATCGCATATCATCAATGACTCTTGGTTCAAAACTCTTTCTTTGGAGTCGAGCGTTGTGAACTTATCCCCTTCCTTTGCCGTCTTTACAATTATTTTCTTACCCTTAATTTTATCGTAATCAAATGCATGCATCGGCTGACCTGTTTCCATCATAACATAATTAGTAATATCGACAATATTATTTCGTGGTCTTAGCCCGATAGCTGTCAATTTCTTTTTAAGCCATTCAGGAGATTCTTTTACTTTTACATTTTTAATGACTCTTGCTCTGAATCTCTTGCAAAAATGCTTATTATCTATTTCAACGTGGATATTATCCTGCGCTTTTTCTGAATCTTCTGTTAATGTAACTTCAGGAAGTATGGATTTTATATTATAGGCAGCGGCTATATCGCGAGCTATTCCGATGTGAGAAAGTAAGTCGCCTCTGTTTGGTGTAACGCCGATTTCGTATATGTAATCATCTGCCCCAATGTATTCAGCAAAACTCTGTCCGATCTTTGCATTGGAATCAAGCACCATTATTCCATCGTGGTCATCACTTAAATTTAATTCTTTAGCTGAGCATATCATTCCTTCGGATAAAACTCCGCGAAGCTTTGCCTTCTTTATTTCAAATCCGCCGTTAGGCACAATAGAACCAATCTTTGCAACGCAGACTAACTGCCCTGCATCTACATTCGGCGCGCCGCAAACGATATTCAAAAGCTCGCCAGTTCCGACATCAACTTTACAAACATTCAGTTTATCGGCATCGGGATGCTTCGTTTTTTCAACGACTTTCCCTACAACAAAACTCTTAAATTTTTCGCCTTCGGATTCTATACTTTCTATATCAAGCCCGGCGGAAATCATTTTTGCATTCAACTCTTTTATAGAGCCTATTTCTAATCCCGGTATATATTCCTTAACCCAATTTAAACTGAATTTCATATATTATTTTAAAGCTTTAATCACTGATTTCACTGATTTCACTGATTGAGAATGATTTATATTGATAAGACCGAAAGACATAATATTCTAATAACTAATTGCGCTGATTTAGAATGATTTCTATCATTAGCTTCATTTTAAACCAGCGGAATCAGTGATTCAAACATATCATTTTAAATCATAAAAATCAGTGATTGAAACTATTAATAAAAAACCCGGACAAAAGATATTTATCCGGGTTTCGTTTTATTGTTTACATTACGAAATTATTTCTCGCCGTCTTTTTTAGGCTCTTTCTTTATCGGATCCGGATTTTCTCTTTTATACTGTCTGTCTGTTTTCTGCTCTGTGCTAGTGTTGTTATTGTCATAAGTTTTTGGCGGAGTATATGTTCCGTTTGAAGGAGATGTATATACTCTTGGTGTTTTTACGCGAGTAGTATGTCTTCTGGAAGAACGTCTATTCTTACTGCCTTTTCTTCCTTTTCTCTTTGAATACTTACCGCCCTTTTTTCCACCTTTTTTACTACCTTTTCTTTTTGAGTACTTCTTACTTCCTTTTTTACCGGATTTCTTGTTTTTCTTTCCGTGACCCTTCTTTTTAGAAGTGTTCTTAGAGCCTTTTTTCTTTTTTGAACTTTTTTTGCCGGAAGTCTTGTTCTTGCTTTTAGTTGTCTTGCCGCTTTTTTTCTTTTTAGAGGTCTGTGTGGTCTTTTTTCTTGGTTTTGCCTCGAGGGTCGAAAACTCACCAAACACACCACCAAAAGCAAAGGCACATAAAAAAACCATAACCAGCATTTGACGCTTGGACATCTGTAATTCTCCTTTTTTAATTTTGTGGATAATAAATTTAATACTTCTGAATTTTAAAAACAATGAAATTAATACCTTTAAATAAAGACATTACTTTAATATTTTTACATAAATGGGTACAAATAACAACAATAATAACACAAACAAGACCGTTGTAGTTGCAATGAGCGGAGGAGTAGATTCTTCCGTAGCCGCCGCACTATTAAAAGATGAGGGCTATAATTTAATAGGCATCACTATGAAGACCTGGGGCTTTGACGATATTCCTGAAAAAGACTCCGGCTGCTGCTCACTTGAAACGATATACTCTGCTAAGAACGTTGCCTACAATTTGGGCTTTGAGCATTATACTCTTGATTTCACAGAAAAGTTCAATGATACCGTAATAGAAAATTTTATCTCGGAATATATTAAGGGGCATACACCAAATCCCTGCGTACTTTGTAACAAGACAATCAAATGGGGTGCTCTACTCGAAAAGGCAGAATCCCTCGGCGCAGATTATATTGCTACAGGTCATTACGCAAAGATTGTTCATAATGAAGCGAGCGGCAGATATAATATCGGAGTATCAGAAGATAAAACTAAGGATCAATCATACGCTTTATGGAGAGTATCACAGCATGCTTTAAGCAAGACAATATTCCCAATTGGAAAATATCAAAAGACGAAAATAAGAGAGATTGCTGCAAGCATGAATTTGAAATCGGCTAACACACCTGATTCACAGGAAATTTGTTTTGTGCCAAACGATGATTACAGGCAATTGATTGAAATAAGAATGCCTGAGTTTACTAAAAGTATAAGACAAGGTGACATTGTTTACAAAAACAAAAAAGTCGGCAGCCATTCAGGATATATAAATTATACAATAGGACAGCGCAGAGGATTAAATATTGCTCTCGGACATCCTATATACGTTACAAAAATTGATGCGCAAAACAATGTAATAGTTGTAGATGATGTTGACGGATTAAATAATACTGCATTCATGACTAATGAAATTAATCTGATGACGGTTGATAAACTTACGGAGCAGACGAAGGCATTGGTGAAAATCCGTTACAAAGATAAAGGCAGCATGGCAACGCTTTATCAGGAAAACGATAATGAGATAAAAATTATTTTTGATGAACAGCAAAAGGCAATTACTCCGGGGCAATCGGCTGTATTTTATGATGGAGAAAACGTACTAGGCGGCGGAATAATACAAAATATTTTATACTAAACATCGTAAATGGATTTATACAAACAACTTGAATCGAATGCAAAGAAAGAGAAAAGAACAATTATCTTTTCTGAATCATACGATGCGCGTGTGCTCGATGCAGTGAAATATATTTTGCAAAAGAAACTTGCAAAAGTGATTCTTATCCGGTCCGATGAAAAAATAAAGATTGAAGATAATCCGCACTTAGATATAATTGATTTAGATTTTTACAAACAATATTTGCAGGGATATTACGGCTCGCGAAAATTAAAGCAAAAAGATATTACAGTTGAGCAAGCAGAGAAAGAGTTAAACTCCCCTCTTGCCTTTGCAAACATTCTATTAAAGAATAATTTTGCCGATGGAATAATTGCAGGAAGCGTTTATACAACGACTGACGTTTTGCGAAATGCGATGCGTATTATAGGACTGAAGGAAAATAACAAAACGGTTTCATCGTTCTTTCTTTTTACTTTTCCTAAGGAAAGTATTCATAAGAATAAAATACTTGTTTACGCAGATTGCGGCGTGCTGCCTAATCCCACTGCTGAACAGCTCTCCGATATCGCAATTCAAACGTCAGAGAACTATGAAAAACTTACTGGTATAACACCAAGGACTGCTTTCCTTTCATTCTCAACAAAAGGAAGCGCTAAGGATGATTCGCTAAATAAAATTACCGAAGCATATAATATAACCAAGCAAAGAAAACCTGATTTAATCTGTGATGGTGAGCTTCAATTCGATGCTGCATTCGTTCCCAAAGTTGCGCAAAGAAAAAATCCTGACGGAGTAATTCAAGGCGATGCAAATGTTTTTATTTTTCCTGACTTAAACTCAGGCAACATTGCATATAAAATTACAGAACGCCTTGCAGGAGCATCTGCAACAGGACCAATTGTTCAGGGACTTGCAAAACCCGTAATGGATTTATCCCGCGGCTGCACGACTGATGATATAATTAATATGACAAGAGTGATTTGTAATTTGATTTGAAATCGCTGATTACACTCATTAAAAACGCAACACACATTTTTACGATGTTTATGATTACACTGATAAAATTATTAATAATACAAAGTAAGAATTAAAAATCTATCTGTGACATCATACAAATCATACCTACCTGTGATTTAAAAACTTAAAAACAAAGAAATGACTTTTCACGAACTCTGCGAAGAAATAAAAAATGAAATCAAAGAATGTTCAATAGAAGATGTAAAGAAAATGCATCATGCTAAAGAAGATTTTGTGCTAATCGATACACGCGAAGATAATGAATTTGCCCAAGGCAAAATAAAAGGAGCAATTCACATAGGGAGAGGAATTATCGAGCGTGATATTCACTTACACATTCCCGATAAAGATAAGAAAATTGTTTTGTATTGCGGCGGCGGATACCGCTCGGCATTAGCAGCACACAATCTCCAAAAAATGGGATACACAAATGTCATCTCAATGGACGGCGGATGGCGTAGCTGGAACGAATCGCTCGGAGAAATTGAATAACTTATTTCTTCTTCTTAGTAACTTTTTTTTTATCATCATCCTCTTCACTCTCTTCATCTGCTAAATGAAAACGATGGAGTTCTCTATGCCAGAACGGAGATATAAGCAAGGTTACTCCGGATAAGAAAGCTACTCCACTGAATATTGCATAAATGCCCGCAAATATTTTTACACCTGTAGTTCTCAATGGAGTATTTACGGGTCCCATACCGCCGAGTATCATACATGCTTCGACAAATGAATCAACCCAGTCAAGCTCTCCTAAAAAATGATAACCAAGAACTCCTACACTAAGAAATCCTATAAGCAATAAGAAGAAAAGCTTGACGTTATTCCATACCCGGCTCCTGAATTGCAACTTCGAAATTAATTTTTGATTTTTATTTTCGTACATTTTTGTCTATTATTGTTCAATCGATATATTTTGAATTAAAATAATCAAAAATTATGAAATTTAACTCGCAAATTTTTAGAGTGAAGAATATTCTCAAAGTGGTTGTAATTATTCTTACACTTGGAATGTTTTCAGCGGCAAACTTCGGGTGCACGGCTGTTGATACTTTCGCTAACTTGCAAAGACTTCAATTTAAATTAGGCTCAGTAAATAATTTCCAGGCTGCAGGTATTAATATTGCTAATCTTTCAAGTTTCAGCCAGATTGGTATTCTTGATATTGCTAACCTTACTGCTAATATTGCACAGGGAAGATTACCGGTCGGTTTTACTCTTAATCTTCTTGCGAAAAATCCGAACACATCAGGCGGAACGGCAAACTCTTCTTCTCTTCTCAAAAAAATGGAATGGAATTTATATATAGATGACACACCTACTATCAATGGAGTTATGAACAACATAACTGTACCGGGAAGAGGTCAGGAGACGACTATACCTATGTCAATAAGCATGGATTTATTGCAGTACATTCGCGGACAAGGAATTGAAAATCTTGTAAACCTTGCGCTTGCAATCGGCGGAAGAAACGGTTCATCATCAAGACTTTCACTAAGAGGAAAACCTACAATGGAAATTTTTGGGATTCCTATTACTTCACCTGAAATTACCATCGTGAGTCATCAGTTCAATTAATTCTATACAAAGTTTCTGTAAAGCAAAAACCCTGCGAAGAGTAGGGTTTTTTATTTGTTAAAATTATACATTCTTTCGGGTTTCAAGCTTCTTTTCCTCGCTTGCTTTCTCTTCTTTTAGCTCTGCATTTCTCTCAACGGCTTCAGTGGTTTCTTTATCTGTTCTCGCTAAGAACTCTCTTATGACTGTATCGTCAGTCTCAACTAATTCCTTCGGCGTTCCGAAGAAATAAGTTTTACCTTCATTCATCATAGCAACGTGGTCGGCAACATCATACACGCTGAAAATATCATGCGTTACAACAATCGATGTTATCTTCAGCTTACTTGCAAGGTCTTTTATCAGAATATCAATCTGATCACTCATTACAGGGTCAAGTCCTGTAGTTGGTTCATCGTATAAAATATATTTCGGATTCGTTGATATAGCTCTTGCCAATGAAACACGTTTCTTCATCCCGCCTGATAAATCGGATGGCTTCATTTTTTCAGTCCCCGGCAGCCCAACCATTTCCAGCTTCTCTGCAACAATCTTATCAACTTCCTTATCGGACATCCTTTCGTTTTCCCTCAGCGCAAGCCCTACGTTTTGCCCCACGTCCATTGAGTCAAACAGGGCGGCGCCCTGAAACAAAAATCCAATTTCCTTCCTCATAGCATAAATATCTTTTTCCTTCATTGCATTCATGCTCTTGCCTTCGAAAAGTATATCTCCTGAGTCCGGTCTTAGAAGACCGACAATATGCTTCAGCATAACGGATTTCCCGCAGCCACTCCGCCCGATAATTACAAGCGTCTTCCC
>JBBRQV010000089.1:0-12878 GCA_038225955.1 Ignavibacteria bacterium
ATATGACTTTAATGTGACTTTACGAACATTTGTAATTCTTAATTCGTAATTGAATAGAAATCCGACAAAAATCCATCATTATTCATCACGAAAATTTTTGATATTGAAAAAACAATTCTGAGTTCGTTTTACTACTAAATTTTATCTTTTTTCCCTTTTCCATTTTATCGATATTGTACCATGAAAAAATTCTTAATATTACTAATCTCTTTTGTAACAGTTAGCGCATTTGCGCAGCTTCCGGGCGGAGCATTTTCTATCGGTGGTGGACCTACAGTCGGCTACCAAAATGTAAAGTTTGATGATTTAAACACCCAGCTTGTTTTAGCGGGAGTTCCTGCCTTGAAAAATGGAGTTGTTTACTTCGGCGGCGGCGGATTTATCGATATTCCTTTCAAAAGTTTGAAGTGGCTTCGCATCGGCGGATTCGGCAGAGGATTTTCTGCAAGAACTTCGGGTGTGGTTTCAGGTACTACAAAAACTGCAATTGTTGATTACGGTGAGGGCGGAGTAACATTGGATTATGTTATGAGATTTGGTTCAGTATTAGATTTAACTTTAGGTTCATCATTCGGAACAGGTGAATATAGAATTAATTTGTATCAAAGCGGAACAGTCGCTCCCACATGGGGAAATATATGGGGCGGAGCTACAACAGATTTTTCAAGAAATTTGAAGACAAGAGTTTATACCGCGCAGCCGACATTTGGCTTGGGCGCAAAGCTTACAGGATTTTTATACGCAAAGCTTAATGCAGGATATTTGCTCTCATCACACGGCGATTGGAAAGTTGAAGATGAAGTTATTACAACAGGCGTTCCAGATGGAGTGAAAGCAGACGGCTTTAATGTAAATCTAACTGTAAACGTAGGACTCTTTTTCAGATAAATTTTTCAATTTACCCATATGCAAAATATCTTAGTTACAGGCGGAGCAGGATTTATAGGCTCTAACTTCGTTCGCTATATGCTGGAAAATTATGATTACAAAATTTTCAATTTTGATAAGCTTACCTATGCAGGTAATCTTGAAAATCTGACTGATATAGAAAATCATTCTAACTACAAATTTATTAAAGGTGATATTTGCGATAAAGATTTTGTAGAGGCAACTTTAAAACAAAATAAAATTGACACTATAGTAAATTTTGCGGCAGAGTCACACGTAGATAGAAGTATTCTTGGCTCTCGTGAATTTGTTGTTACGAATGTATTGGGTACTCAGGTATTGCTTGATGCTGCAAAAAATTTAGGGATAGAAAAATATTTACAGGTTTCTACCGATGAAGTTTATGGTTCACTTCCCGAAGATAAGAAAGAAGTAAAATTTACCGAGCAAACGCCTCTTACAACGAACAGTCCTTACTCTGCCAGCAAAGCATCGGCTGATCTGCTGTGCAATGCTTACTACCATACTCACAAACTTCCGATTTTAATTACAAGATGCTCTAATAACTACGGACCATATCAGTTTCCTGAAAAGCTTATCCCGCTTATGATTGCAAAAGCATTGGATGGAGAAAAACTTCCTGTATATGGCGACGGGAAAAATGTTCGAGACTGGCTTTACGTGGAAGACCATTGCTCAGGAATTGCGACGGTTCTGGAAAAAGGAAAAATCGGAGATGTGTATAATATAGGCGGTAATAATGAGTGGTATAATATTGATATCGTAAAACTAATTTTGGAAAAGCTCGGGAAAACAGAAGAGCAGATTTCTTATGTAAAAGACAGACCGGGACATGATAGACGTTATGCGATTGACTCAAGCAAAATTATGAACGAACTTGGATGGAAACCTAAATATCAGTTCCCTGAAGGAATAGAAAAAACAATCAAGTGGTATATCGATAACGAACCCTGGTGGAGAAAAGTTATGAGCGGTGAGTACCAGAAGTATTTTGATAATAATTATTCATCTAAAACAAAATAATTTTATTCCCTCCTTAGGTTCATTTACTAATGGATTTTCCTTCCCATACATCTTCACAAAGACTAAAAAGTTTCTTTGCAAAATAACTTAGTATAAGTTATTTTAGTGAACCGGTAAATTAAAGGAAATCTATCTTGACAAACTCCGAAGAAATTAATTTTATACTTTCAGAATACTTTAATTCATTTGGTAATAAAGACTGGGAAAAATTCTCTTCTTTTATTACAGAGGACTTTACATATTTTTCAGATAATATGACAGTAATGAATAAAAATGCATTCATTGAGTTTTTAAATAAAGACACGTGGCAAGGAAACGGTTTTGAATTAAGCTCAATGGAGACTCATGTTTCGGGAAATGGTGATTTAGGTTTTGCAGTCTATAAAATATCTTTCAAAGGTTTAATGAATGGAAAAGAGTCAGAAGTGAAGGCAGCTGAGACAATGTTATTTAAGAAGGAAAATAATAATTGGAAAATTTGTCACTCGCATGTATCAAATAAGTACTAATATTTATTTATACAAAAATTCAAAAATATTATAATTTTTATTCAGGTGAAGCTCTGGAATAAAAACAAAACAGCGTAAAATTTTATCCTTCAGAATTACCTCAAGTATGACCATTCTTAATTTCTACAAATTCAAATAATTTCTTTTGTGCCTTAATTTGAAACAAAGCTTTTGTCACTTCATTTGTTCATTTTTGGAAATAGAATGAAACTTTTCTCAACTAAAAAAATGTTATAATATTAAAGTATAATTTTCAAACCGAATTGTTGAAAAAACAACACTGGTACTTTTGAAATCCGTTAAAATTTCATCAAGAAATTGAAATTAACTTGAAAAATTTTGAGAGGGAATTCCCGTCCTTGAAAAATAATGGGACAACCTCGTTACTATGATTTTTAAACTTTTTAGGTATAAATTTGGTTCTATTTCTTAAGAAAAATTAAGTAAAATAAAGAGCTAATATATTGTTTTTACAATTTCGAGTTAATCCCATTGACTCTCCAAACTTGAAACTTCCATTAAATTAAGTTATTTTTGTATATACAAAGTTTATTTGAAAGTCAATTTAAAAAGCGTTATAGAGACAATAGAATACCGTTAGCTGTAAAATTTTTAAAAACTAAAGGAGAAATAATAAATTGAAACCAACAACAAAATCCAAAAGTGATAATCCCTTAAGCGAGCTGATTGATGATGATGTCTATAATACACTGAAAAAATATAAACTACTTGATGAGAAGGCAATCAGGGATTACAAAATTCGCCAGATGTATAAGGATATGAGGAGAGAGATGAGCGCTGGGGAAGCCATTGACAAAATTCAGGAATTATTTCCTTATTTACAATTCGATACAATCAGAAAAATCGTTTATCAGGTATCTAAATAATTTTGATTCTATTTGAAAAAATTAAAGCCGTCCCGACGAAGTCAGGGCGGCTTTTTTTATTTGGTGCATAAGTATAACTTGAGAATGAATTGAAAATTTAAATTAATTAAATGATTTTCTTTTAAATGAAATTGAACAACATAATATTAGAGAAACTCTTAACCGAGTTCCTCCGTAACGAAACGCACAAGATAGGAATTAAAAAAGCTGTGATAGGACTTTCCGGTGGGATAGACTCTGCCGTTTCCACTTACCTCGCAGTCCGTGCTTTAGGTGCAGAGAATGTGAAGTGCATTCTCATGCCTTATAAAAGCAGTAGCAAGGAATCTGTTATTGATGCAATGAGCGTCGTGAATGATTTGAAGATTCCATACGAAAAAATAGCAATCACAGATATGGTCGATGCCTTTGTAAAAAATACAAATGATAAAGAAATATCGAATATGCGAAAAGGAAACATAATGGCGCGTGCCAGAATGATAATTTTATACGACCAGTCTGCAAAAGAAAATGCTCTGGTGATAGGAACGAGCAATAAATCAGAAATTATGCTTGGATACTCTACCTTGTTTGGAGACTCAGCATCGGCTATAAATCCTTTGGGAGATTTGTATAAAACTCAGATATGGGATTTAGCAAAGCACCTAAACATTCCGAATGAATTAATTGAAAAACAGCCATCGGCAGATTTATGGGAAGGGCAGTCAGACGAAAACGAGCTTGGCTTTACCTATAAAAAAGTTGATACTTTCTTGTTTCAGAAAATAGATGAGCGAAGAACGGATGAAGAAATAGAAACGATGGGTTATGAAAAAGAATTCATTGCAAAGGTGAATAAAATGATTTATAGAAATCAGTTTAAGCGCCTCCCGCCATTGATTGCAAAGGTTTTGAACAGAACAGTGAATGTAGATTTCCGTTACAATCGTGATTGGATGACTTAATACAATTAAGAATTATCAATTAGTAATTAACAATTTTTATTCCTTATAATGTCATTCCCGCGAAGGCGGGATTCCAATCGCTCACATTAGCATGAAAATTCTTAAACAAATACTTTTCGTTTTTTTCCTAACAAACATTTCTTTCGCTCAAACCGATTCCTATAAAAACGGAATGGTAAGCTCTGCCGATGAATATGCATCTCAGGTCGGAATTGAAATCCTTAAGCAGGGCGGTAACGCAATCGATGCTGCAGTTGCAGTAGGTTTCACTCTTGCAGTTACTTATCCCGGCGCAGGAAATATCGGAGGTGGGGGATTTATGCTAATTCATCTTAAGGATGGAAAAAATATTTCAATCGATTACAGGGAGAAGGCACCTATAAGCGCATATAAAGATATGTATCTGGATTCCAACGGCAACGTAGTTGAGGGTTTAAGCACTACAGGGCCACTTGCAGGAGGTGTTCCGGGTTCAGTTGCAGGTTTGCTCTATGCACTCGAACACTACGGCACAATGACTCGTCAGCAGGTTATGAAGTATGCAATAGATTACGCAGAGAACGGATTTAAAATTCATAAACGTTTAGCTAAAAATATAAATTCACAGCAAAAAGAGTTTCAGAAATTTCCTTCAACTATGGAAATCTTCGGTGAAAAGAGCGGAGAAAAATTTAAAGAAGGGGATTTGCTGGTTCAAAAAGATTTAGCGAAAACACTAAGGAGAATTTCAGAGCAGGGTAAGGACGGATTTTATAAAGGAGAGACAGCAGATTTAATTTCAGAGGAAATGCGAACAGGTTACGGTATCGTCACCAAAACTGATTTGGAAATGTATGAAGCAAAGGAAAGAATTCCGCTAGTTGGCTCTTATCGCGGATATGAAATTATCTCAATGCCTCCTCCTTCCAGTGGTGGAATTTGTCTTTTATATCTTCTGAATATTTTAGAAAATTACGATTTGAAATCGTTTGGTTTTCAATCTGCCGAAAGTGTGAACATAATGGTTGAAGCAATGCGAAGAGTTTATGCAGATAGAAGCCAATACATGGGTGACCCGGATTTTGTTCAGATTCCTGTTGATGTATTAATCTCTAAAGATTATGCAAAGGAGAGAATGAAAAGTTATGAGCAGGGTAAGGCAGGAAACAGCAATGATATTCATCCCGGAACCATTACTAAAAAAGAGAAGACTGAAACAACTCATTACTGCGTTGTTGATAAAGATGGCAACTTAGTTTCCACTACTACAACTCTCAACGATAACTTTGGAAGTAAGCTTATTATTAAAGGCGCAGGATTTTTCTGGAATGATGAGATGGATGATTTCTCATCTAAGCCCGGCGCGCCGAATATGTACGGACTTGTTGGCAGCGAAGCAAATGCAATCGCTCCCGGGAAAAGAATGCTTAGCTCTATGACTCCGACAATTATTTTAAAAGATAATAAGCCGTTCTTGGTAGTCGGCTCTCCCGGCGGCGGAAGAATTATAACTTCAGTTCTGCAAACTATAGTGAATGTAATTAATTTTAATATGAGTTTGAGTGATGCAATTGATGCTCCGCGTTTTCATCATCAATGGCTTCCTGATGAAATTCAAATTGAAAAAAGTGTTTTTAATAGTAAGACAGAAAATACTTTAAAGCAAATGGGATACTCGCTGAAAGAAATTCCTGAGTTCGGAAGGGTGGAAGGAATTTTATTTAATGCAGACGGAAGTTTCACAGGGCACTCAGATAGAAGAGGTTATGGTAAAGCAGTAGGGTATTAATTTTTTGTAAGATGTAAAAAGTTTAATTAGTTTAAATAAATCTCCGTGATATTTACCCCGAAAAGTAAGCTTAATATTTTTTTATATAAAAATATTCTTTACAGAAGATTTGTTAAAAATTTTGCTGCTGTTAATGTAAAGAATTTTGAAAATGTGTCAGATGTAATATCGCAATCAAAAAAAAATAATACTCCTGTTGTATTTTGCGCAAATCATCCCAACTCGTGGGATATAAGTCTTGCAATTTATCTGGCAATGGAGTGCATGAAAATCGATGCATATTTTTTGAACTGCGGAATTGAACCCATTGAGAAAAATTTTAATAAGCTTGGAGTAGTTAAGTTCACTGAACATGATTTTAATTCAATAAAAATTTTTCTAAAAGGAAATTCAAATTTTCTATGGATATTACCGCAAATAAATATTACCGATAATAATAAAGAAATGGAATTTTCTCCAATTATATCAGAGCTGGTAGATAGTTTAAAAGAAGTAATTCTTGTGAGCTGTATGATTGACTACCGTTTTGGTACGGGGAAAAAGCCTGAAATATTTGTAGATTTTTTTGAGAGCAAGAATTTTGCGGGAATAAGTTATCTCAATAAAGAATCGTTTACAAAAAATCTTGAGCAGAAGTTTGAGTATAAAATAAAAGAATTCCAGCAAAAATTTGCAAATGGTGATTTGAAAGATTTTAAGAAAATATTGGAAGGAAAGAAATAGTATACAATGCGTATTATTTTTCATATCGATATGGATGCTTTTTTTGCCTCGTGTGAGGAAGCTGTTAACCCAAAACTCCGCGGGAAGCCTCTCATTGTCGGTGGTAATAAAGAAGATAAGAGGGGAATTGTTTCCTGCCCTAACTATCACGCCCGTGCCAAAGGTGTTCATACTGCCATGCCGCTATCAAAAGCAATTCAACTCTGCCCCGAAGCAAATTACATTCGCAGTACCAGGGGATTATATTCGGATTACTCAAAACGAGTCCGTGATATTTTTTATAAATATACACCGATGGTTCAACCTGTAAGTGTGGACGAGGCATACTTAGATGTTACAGATGTTTTGCATGCGTATAAAAATGATTACATTAAACTGGCGAATGAATTAAAAGCGGATATAAAAAATACATTGGATATTACTGCAACAATCGGTGTCGCTTCAACTAAGCTTTGTGCAAAGATGGCGTCTAAGATTCAGAAACCCGACGGTTTAACAGTAATTCCTTTGGGAGAAGAAAAGGAATTTATAAAAAATTTTCCAATTGAAAATATTCCCGGAGTGGGCAAGGCATCGCAGGTGCGTTTAAAAAAGTACAGCATTAATTTAATCGGCGATATTTTAAAATTCGATAAAGATTTTTACGAATCGCTTGGAATGCACACTGATTTTCTTTTTAATGTTGCGAATGCAAAGACATCGGATAAAGTTAATTTTGAAGGTGAGGACGACAGAAAATCTCTTTCTAAAGAAAACACTTTCTGGGAGGATACAAATGATTTAGTTTTTTTAAGATCAGAGCTTTATTCCTTAATGGAGAGAGCATGTTACAGATTGCGCCAGGAAAATACTATGGCGAAAACTATAACTATAAAAATTAAATATACTGATTTCAAAATTAACCAAAGGTCTTTTACACGCACGAAGTATTCTAACATGGAAAAAGATTATTACGATGATGCAGTAAGACTTCTTGAAATGATGATGGCAGGTAAAAGAAAAATCCGTTTGCTTGGAGTGAAATTCTCAGAGCTTGAAGAATACGACAATGCATATCAGGAAGAATTATTTACAGATGTAGATAAAGAAAAAAATCTTATTGATAAGCTTGATGCTCTTCGAAGTAAATATAATTTCGGAGTGATTCAATACGGAAAGAATATGAAGAATTAAGTCCCGCCTATAAAAAAAGCCCTCCGATTTTAACCGGAGAGCTCTTAACCTCGTTAAAAAATTACTCTAATAAATTAAAATACTCTGTATCCGAACCCTACACCGAAAGTATATGCCGGTGGAATACCTTTCTCAGCAATGAAAGTTCCTTTTACATAAGAGTATAAACTGCTGTAGATATTGTAATCTAATCTTGCAGCTGCTTCAAAATGTAATTTTGAATCGGCATACTTATACATTCTATCACTGATTAAAGCGTTGCCCTGAACTCCGACAATTGAGCTGATACTATGGAACATATCACCTCTAATGCCCATTAAACTCTGAAGACCCGGTACATATCTGCTTCCGAATACACCTGTGCCATAAAACTCGCTGAAGAAGTCAAGATTATTTCTATCAGGTAAGAAAGCTAAATAATTCTGGAATACATTTTCAGGATTGCTACCTGATTTTAAACCGCCGCCTACTGCCATTGAATCTAAAGGCATTGAGTAAAATGCAGAGAGAACTAAATTAGTTTGTTTGTTTAAATTAAAAGTATAGATACCTGAAAATGAAGCATAGTGTTCATGAGTTTTTGCTTTTTCAATATTTGATAATTGATATTGAAGCTGCGCCTGTACCTGGTAGCCGCTGTACTTAGGATAGAAAACAAATTTCTTGCTGGTGTTTCTTAGTATTTCATATAACTGAATAGAAGATTTAGCGTTAAGGCTTCCTGAAATATATCCGCCTTGCAGCAATGCTTTTTCTACGTCACCGAATAGCTCAATAAATTCATCGTCTTCATATTTATCCAGATACATTCCGTCTCTTTGTTTATAAAGAAGAATAGAAATTTCTTTTAAAGTTTTATCATCTAACTTTGAAGTTATAATTCCTCGTTTTACAAGAGCATCATCGAAATCATATGCGTACTCAACAACCTGTCTGTTATTAATTCTTCCATAGCCTAATGCTGCCCATACGGATGAAGAAGATACGCTTGTATCAATGTGCTCCATTTCCTGGAAGTCACGGTCTAACTTGAATAAATCATAACCGCCGCCAATTGCGCCCGTTATATAAAATTTATTTGGAGTTAAGTAATAACTTGCTGCTCCGTATAATGCAGCCTGAAATCTTGAAAATCCTAAGTTACCTGTATCAGGTCCTTGAGGAGTTTTAGACCAGATTCTGGTGAAGTTTCCTTTTCCGTAACCTGCAAGCATAAGCCTGTCTGTGAATTTCCACTGTCTGTAGTCAGCTCCAATATTCATTTTGAATTCAGTGATTCCAACAGAGTCGTTTCTCTTGTAGCTGAGAAAATCTGTTGGCTCATCTCCAAGCTGATTTGATAGATACAATCTTTTTCCCTGTGTAAATGTAATGGGGTTTATGTCATCATAAAGTTTTTGTGCGAATGAAATATCGCAAAATAATGCAACAAGCATTATAGTAAGTAATGTTTTCTTCATAGTGTAGAATGTTTAATTAAAAAATTAAATGTAAGGATTAGCGATTCAGCAGACGTGAATATAAATAATTTGAAACGAAAAATTTATTACGGGATATGTAATAAAATAACAAATTTAACTGAACATTGCTAAGTAATTAGCGGTATGGTTAAAAATAAAAGAGCCTTTCAATTTTTATTGAAAGGCTCTTCTTACGATTAAAAATTATTTATATATATTTATTTTACAAGAAGCATCAACTTACTTTCGTTATAGCTGCCTGCGTTTATTCTATAAATATAAACTCCGCTTGAATACTTAGATGCATCCCATTGAACTTCGTATACTCCTCTGTTCTGAATGTTGTTTACTATCGTCTCTACTTCGTTTCCGAGAATATCGTAAACTCTTAATGTAACGAGCGAATTACTTGGAATAGAATATTTAATCTTAGTTGTCGGGTTAAAAGGATTAGGATAATTCTGTGACAGTCCGAAACTCTCTGCTGTAATATTATTATTTTGAATTCCTGTGAAGCTTGTCAAATCAATTTTAAAGCATCCTCTTCCATGAGTAGCTGCAAGAAGAATTTTATTTGCTTCTCTGTATTTCAAATCATAAACTGCAACAGTAGGCATACCGGTATTAAATAAATTCCAGCTTGCGCCGTCGTTGTAAGACATGTATACACCCAAATCTGTCCCGGCAAATAATGCTCTCGGAGCAGCGTTTCTTAATATGAGAGAATTAACTGCTGTATTGGGCAGGTTACTGGAAATGCTTGTCCATGTTACTCCACCATTTGTGGTTTTAAATACTTTTTGATTTTGGGATGTTCCTGCACAGGAAAGGTAACAAATATCATCATTTGTTTTATCCACAGCAAAATCACTGACGTAAGGAAATCCTGTATATGGTGTCCAGTTACTTCCGCCATTAGAAGTTGTAAGAACTCTTCCGTTAGATGTTCCGATGTAAATTTTTGTTGGAGTTGTTCCGTTGCCGATTCCAATTCCTGAAACACTTCCATTTACAACTGATGTAGCGGCTATTTGTGTCCATCCTGCTCCTGCCGATGCAGTACGTGCATTAGGTGTTACCCAAACGTCTGTTCTGCCGAATACAATATACTGGCTGTTGCCCGATGCCATCTCATAAGGATTATAAAACAATCCGCCTGATGAACCTGTTGGCGTAATATCATTAAAGCTTGAGCCTGAATTTGCCGAGCGCTGTATGGAGCCGTTTACATACTGCCCGTAAACATAGGCAGGATTCTCTGCGTCAATTATAGTATATCCGCCATCGCCTGTTGTTCTTTGCACCCATATAAGTCCATTGTTAGTCGATGTTTGCTTATTATTATCCTGACATCCGCCTTGCATTAAGGAAGGATTTACAGGATCGTAATCTGCACTCACATATTGAAGTGTGGAAATCGTCGTATTCAAATCTGTCCAGTTAGCGCCGTCATTTGTTGACTGGTATATTCCGCCGTCTGAGCAGACGTATAAAAAATTATTTAATTTATTATAGGTAATGAAATGAATATCTGCGTGGCAAAATGCGCCTGTGCTACCTGTTGACCAGGTTGTTTTTTTAGTAAGCGTCGCTCCTGAATTTGAAGATGTATATAAATCAAGTCCGCCCGTTATAACAAAATCTGTTGTACCCGGCTTAATTGCTAAACCATTATCGTACCAGCCTTGTGTGCCTAAATAGTTTGTTGCTGAGTTTTGCAGTGCCCAGTTAGCTCCTCCGTCCGAAGATTTGTAGAGGCCGAGTAGTCCGCCGCCGCTGCTTGCTGCAAATCCTATAAATAATGTTAATGGGTCAGTCGTTGACATAACCATTGGCGCTCTACCGATTCCTGCTGCCGGCAAACCTGTTGTTAAGTTCACCCATGTTGTTCCGCCGTCAGTAGATTTTCTTACTGCGCCTGCTCCGGTATTTCCGGAATTTGTAAAATATAAAATCTGATTGTTCGTATAGTCCATTACAAGTGCATTCACATTTCCCGCTGAGGAAATCTGTGTCCAGTTACCGCCTGCATTGGTTGATTTAAAAACTCCGGACTTTCCTGCTGCGTAAATCAAGTTAGAGTTTGATGGAGTAACAATTATTTTTGAATAGTATGAACTTAAACTTGAAGGAGCAACCTGTATCCACGTAAGACCTGCATCGGTTGTTTTAAAAATTCCGTCTCCGTAATGGCTGTCTAAAGAGTAGTTCAGCTCGCCGGTACCATAATAAAGAACATTAGGATTGTTTGGGTCGATAGCAATATCGCCGCTTGCTAAGTTTGATAAGCCGTCTGTCATTACAGTCCAGTTCACACCTCCGTTAGTAGTTTTCCAAACGCCGCCTCCTGCCGTAGCAATGTACATTATGCTTGGGTTCGTTGGATGGAATGCTATGGAGTTTGTTCTGCCTGAAATATAGTTTGCATTGGTGACCTGATAGAACATTCCGCCTGGGCTGACGCTCTGCCATGATGCAGTGCCATAAGGCGCATCAGGGATTTCGGCTGTTCTTTTCATGCGTTTCATTTGTTCTATTGCATTATGATAAGCGTCGGGAGCGATTATCATTCCGGGTCCTCCGGCTCTTCTTTCGTAGATATATTGTTCGCGTTGATAGATTGTTTCGGAAGTCTCGCCATCTTCCTCTTCTTCGTTTTGCGCAAAGACAAAATTATTGGTAAGAATCAGGGAGAGTATAGCAAAAAAATACAGAAAGGATTTTTTCATGAGAGTTTAGTTTTTTAGAACTTAAAATTAGCGATATTAAATGAATTATTCACGCTATATAGAACGGAAAAGGAAAGAAAAAAATTGCAGGTTGTGAAGAGGGAATTTAAAAGATTATTGAAAACAGATTGTCTTTGTATTTATATACACCGTTTATGTTTTCATAAATCAAAATATTCTCTCTGCCGCAACGCGCGCCACAATAATAGCCTAAAAAAATTATAAAGTATTTATTATTTATGGTAAATAAAGGGCGGCCTATTTCATTATATCCATGTTCATGAAATTTTTCTTCATATAAATTCCAAAAATTATTATAGAATGAGTTTTCTTTTGAAGGAAGTTTATCTAAAGTATCACTTGAAATTAGGGTTTTATCAGTTATGGAATTTGTTTTGTAAGTAAAATTTCTGCGCTCTTGTCTTTTCATGTTTTGAAAATCTTCATAGGTAATATACTTAAAAAGTTTTTCTTTTATGTCATTTAAGTAGCTAAATTCATCTATAAAAATATTTTTAGGTTTGCTGAGAGTATTTTTAAATATTAGCTCATTTCTAGGTAAAATGAAATTTATATTATTGAAATGAACTGTGATAGAATCTACTTTAACCGCATTATTTTTAGTTTGGACTGAACTATCAATAGGAGGTTTGGTTGAAGTTTTCAATGAAGTTAAATTGCACGAAATGAAGCTAAAGGAGAAAATTGTAATCAATATTTGTGAAACTCCTTTAATCATAAGGTATTATTTCA
>JBBRQV010000090.1:0-12552 GCA_038225955.1 Ignavibacteria bacterium
AATTCAAAATTCAGAATTCTGAATTCTATACCTGTTTACAAAAGCTATAGTAATGGAAGCTAGGTTCATGAAAAATAACATAAATAATGCAGTGTTCAGAGATTCAGTTACCGTGCTAATAATATAAAATAATACAGCTGTTAATAGAAAAGAGAGGGCAAGTATTAAATACTTATTCACTTTTAATTTTCCCAAAACTAAAATAAGCGGATAAGAAGTCGTAATAAGAAAATTAAGAAGAATAATTATAAGAAAAAGTATAGGAGAATCAATCTGCCGCGCAAACATAAGCATCAGTAAGTTTGCAACTAAAATGTAAAATATTAATCTTGGTTTATTGAGCATATCCCGCTTAGAGTAAAGTTATACAGCTCTGAGAAAATCTATAAAATACTCTGCCCACTTAGCTTTTACATTATAGCACTTTTTTATTAATTCCAGTTTAACTTTTTGGCACTCGCCAGGTTTATTTTCTTTAAGTTCGTAAAAATAAAATTTCATTGCGAGCTCAAGGTTTCTAAATTTATTCTCTCTTTCTGAATAAATGTATTCTAAAAATTGCGCGCCGCTGTTATCTAAAAGATTTTTAATAAGCACAGAGAAGTACTCGCTTACATTATCATCACTGATTTTGTAAAAACTATTTAATGATTCGATATAAATCGCATTACCTGTTGAAGTAAAACGACCTGTAAGGGTATCAGCAAATCGCAGCAAAATATCTTTATGGATTTCATCGAAATTTTTCTTTAAAAAAGCAGGTTCCTCGTTCACAAGATAAATGAGGGTTTCTGCATTTCCTGATAACAATAAGTCTGAATACTTCTTAGTCTTTATGAAATTTTTCAAGACATCCTTAGGAAGTTTTAAAGAATCCCCTGAACCATATACGGAATGACATGCAGAACTATTATATGTATGCGAAAAGCTAAAAAGAGGAAATGCATTTACTGATAATGCAATTAAAATCAAACAAAATTTTATTTTAGAATTCATATAAATTTTTTATAATAATAAATCCGACCTTTTCCCGACTTTTTACTTGTTAAAAAATTTCTTTCGTGTTATAAAATACAAACCGGCGGTGAGATTTAGAATGAAAAAAGCAGGGAATAGATAAAGCTTTACTGTTGCTGAATACGATTCAAAATAAACTAAGAAAATATATAAGCTAATGGATAAAACTCCGCACAATATTACTGCCGAATAAAAATACTCTGCTTTTAATTTTCTAAAAAGAAATAATGAGGTGTATGAGGACGCAAGAAAAAAATTAATGAAGTAAACTATAAGTCCGGGCTGATTTAACCCGAATGACATCAAAGAAAGGAATACCACTATGCTTGCAAGAATCGCATAAAAATAATTATTGCTATAAATTAATTTTATCAACTTTGCTTTAAATTTTATAACTACTAATACGTAAAATTAAAATCCGACTATTTTCCGACCTTATTCAACTTGTAATTCGTAATTGAGTTACGCTACTTTCTGTGTCTTCGGATAGCTTTCAGGATATAAAAGGCATCTTACTCTATGCCCTTCAGCCGGAGCAAGTACAGGTCCTATATTAGCGCAATCGCCAAAAACTTTCGGACATCTCGGATGAAAATAACATCCCGATGGCACGTTAGCCGGTGAAGGCACATCGCCTGTGAGAATAATTCGCTTCGATTTATTTTTAGGGTCAGGTACGGGTACAGCAGATAGCAGCGCCTGAGTGTATGGATGCTTTTGATTTGAGTATAATTCTTTTACATCGGCAATCTCTACAATTTTACCGAGATACATAACGGCAACTCTATTTGAAATATATTCGACAACCGATAAATCGTGTGATATGAAAAGATAAGTTAAGCCAAATTCTTTTTGTAAATCTAATAGTAAATTAATTACCTGTGACTGAATCGAAACATCGAGCGCAGATACCGGTTCATCGCAAACAATAAGCTCGGGCTGAACAGATAGCGCGCGTGCAATTCCTATACGCTGTCTCTGACCACCGGAAAATTCATGCGGGTATCTTCTCGCATAAATTTTTCTGAGACCAACACGTTCAAGAAGCTCGGCAACACGTTTATCGGCTGCTTCACCTTCGGCGATTTCATGGAACTTCAAAATTTCTGTCAGCATTCCGCCCACTGTAATTCTTGGATTGAGTGATGAATACGGATCCTGAAAAATTATCTGCATCTTTTTGCGGTATGTCTTTAATTCATCCTGTGGAATATTCGTAATATCTTTTCCATTGTAAATAATTTGTCCGCCAGTGGGTTCAATTAATCTTAAAAGAGAGCGGCCTACTGTAGTCTTGCCGCAGCCTGATTCCCCTACTAACCCGAGCGTTTCACCTTTTTTGATGACAAGGTCTATATCATCAACAGCTTTTACGTTGCCGACTGTTTTTGAAAAGATACCTTTCTTTATAGGAAAGTATTTTTTGAGGCCTTTTATTTCGAGTAAGTTTTCAGACATTCGCTTAAAGATTAATTGTATGCAATATATAACTTTTGTAGCTTAGTAAAAAGTAGAATGTAAAGTATAATAACAGGAACATCATAGACCTGTGCATACTAACATTTGTGAGTCTTCTTTTTATTATTGTAGCTGGCAGTGATTATTTCTTTCAGCACTTTCATATCAACATCGGAAAGTTTTTTTATATGAAGACATCCGCCGCTCATTTTATGTTTTCCGAGCTTTCCCATAAGTTCGTCGAAGCCGGCAAATTCTCTGCCAACATATAGAGTAAGGCTCGACTTACGGGGAGAGAAACCGATGATACATGCATCGCCTTCATGTCCGCTATCGTATTTATAGTGGTATTTTCCGTAACCGACAATTGCAGGTCCCCACATAACAGATTTTTCTTTAGTGATTTTTTCCATCATGACGGCAACTGTAAGGCAATCATCACGCATGGTTTCATCTTCGATTGTATTGAGAAAATCTTTTACAGTTACTTTAGTAGGTAATGTTTTTTGTTCTGCTTTTGCCATAAGGTTAATTTTTATAAGTAAAAATAGGTTCACTTTTAACTTTTTTATATGTAATTTTTCGTAACCAAATATTTAAACCACAAATGAAAACTCTGATACTATTATTACTACTTTCCTCTGCGAATATCTTTGCAACTGAATCAGTAAAAATTGAAGCGAAAAAGTACATGGCATTTTTTAAAGATGATTTTAGAAATGATACGGCTATATATAATTTGCCTGTAGTTACAGGAGGAGTAAGCAAAGATGTAATGGATAAATTGAATACTTATCTTAGCGCAGATAGTATTCTGGGAGATAATATTGACAGCGTTTTAGCATGGTATCATCAAACAGGCGCGGGACAAGTAAGCTGTGATTATAAAATCAAATACAATCAGGACGGTGCTTTGAGTATATCGGTTTATATTGAAACTTTGGGAGCGTATCCCGATGATTATTATGTAGATGTAAATCTTAACTTAAACACAGGCAATAGAATTTTGCTGAGTGATATAATTTTAAAAGAATCATTTAAAGAACTTGCTGCAAAGCTGAACAAAGTAGTTCAGAAAAGAATTAAGGATAAAATTAAAGAAGAGAAAATAGGTGCGGAAGATGAAGATTTAGCTTTTAAAGACAAGAAATTTACAATCGAAAACTTTGAACAGTTTTCAATCGTAAAAGACGGAATAATGTTTTACATGGATTACGGTTTACCACATGTTATAAAAGCATTCACACCCGATGAAGAAATTTATATGAGCAGGAATGACCTGATAGAATATTATAACTCGGAGGGAGTGCTTAAAGATTTAAAGTGGAAATAAGTTTTTAGAAAAACGAATAGAATAAACTTAACCTTGGCGTTATGGACGGCTTTATTGTTGTACCGTTTGCAAACGGCTCATAAGTTTCGATTCCAATATTCGGAGAAATAGCAATGTTGTTCATAGCTTTATACTCCAATCCAAATATGTAAAGATTTCTTGAATCTTCCTTCGCATAACTCTTTATGTTATCATCAAAGAAATCAAATCTTCCAAAGATAGAAATCTCTTTTGTAAAATATGCCGAGCCAAATACAGAAATACCGAGACCATTCTTATCATCGACTTCAGTTTCCGTTAATAAATCGTTCTTTGTTATATCGATATAAGATTCAACTCCTATAGAAAACTTATTCGGTACTTTGTAGCCAATCATGGCAGCGTATGTAAACTGATCATTATTATAATTTGCATCAAGATGCGCAGGTCTGACAGTTTTATTTGGGTGAGCTTTGTAATCTGCAAATAAAGTAAGGTAAAAATGCTCCTTAGGATTAAAAGCAAGATGGCCATATACTCTTTTGTATTTATCCTCTTCTACTCTTACATCTGAGTTATTCCCGAGCATAACACTGTAAGTGGTTTTACCGGATTCTCCGATATTTCCTTTAAGCGAAAGCCCGAAATCACGTGAGTCAATTATGCGACGTAAATCCATAATTGTTCTTTCAACGGAGCGATAGCTCCATATATTTTCCGTTATTGTAAAAGCAGCAACAGGCTGTATGCCGAATGTAAGTGTGCTTCCTTTGAAAATATTTTTCCATTCAATGTAGGCATCTTTAATGAAGACACCTATTTTTCCGTTCTTGAATGTTTCATCGTGCGCGCCTTCAAGACGGAATCTTGTTGAGAATTTTTTAGAGATATCGTAATCGTACGTAAAATAAATTCTGTTGAATTGAAATCCGTTGAGCCCCTGCGGTCCGCCAAATGCAACGTTCTTAAGATTCGTGAACGTATCTCTCTGAGCATTATAGAAATATTCGCTGAATGTATATCCGGAAATATGTCCTTTGGAAGTGGAATCCTGTGCGATGCAATTTGATAAAGTACTAATAAGAACAAAAAGCAGAAGAATTTTTTTCATCGATAAAAAGTAGGTTTAGCAAAAATAATGAATCTATAGGACATAAAAAAACCTGTCAGAATTTCTTCCAACAGGTCTTATATACTTACAATATACTTTCTACTATTTACTCAGTGGTAGCTTCTTCTTTTACTTTTTCTGTTTTTTCATCCATCGGCATATCGTATTTATGTTTGCACTTAGGACACTCGAGAAATTCGCCATCGCCTTTTGTAATTTTCTTTACAAGATAGTTGCTATCGCACTCAGTACAATTTTGAATTACCGGCATACCGTTGGAAATGAAATCGCAGTCAGGGTAGCGTGTGCATGCATAAAATGCCCGCTTAATTCTTCCCTTTCCACCGCGGCGTTCAACAACTTCACCTTCATTACACTTAGGACATTTGATGCCAAGCGTAATAGGCTTGATGCCTCTGCATTTCGGATAGTTGCTGCAGCCATAGAATTTTCCGTAGGGTCCGACTTTCAATACCATCGGCGCTCCGCATAGGTCGCAGTTAATGCCTTCAACTTTTTTATTAGCTTCGGGGTCATCAACAAGCGGCAGTGAGCATTTACACTTTGGGTATTTTTCACATGCGAAGAACTGACCGTTTCGTCCCCATTTTTTTACCATGTGCGCACCTGTTTCTTCGCCGCAGTCAGGGCAAACTTTATCGGTTCGCTCGGTTAATGTTTCTTTAATTTCTTTAGCGTGCGAGTCAGCTTCAATTAAATCTTTTTCAAACGGAAGATAGAAATCATCCAAAACTTTCTTATATGTAGCTTCACCATTTGCAATTGTATCAAGCTCTTCTTCCATCTTTGCAGTGAAGTCAACACTTATTACATCGTGAAAATATTTTGCAAGAATTGTGTTCACCGTCATTCCAAGATTAGTAGCAAAAAGTCTTCTATCAACAAGGTCAACATATTTTCTATCGAGTACTGTAGATACAATCATAGCAAAAGTTGATGGACGGCCGATGCCGAGCTTATCTAATTGCTTAATCAAACTTGACTCCGTAAATCTTGGCGGAGGTGAAGTGAAATGCTGGTCTTTTCTTAAGTTAGAAATTTTTAAATTATCATCAACATTCAGGTCAGCAGGAATCAGAGCTAAATCTTCATCCACCGGTGTATCGTCTTCATCTTTATTATCTTCGTAAACTTTAAGGAAACCGCTGAACGTAATAACGCTTCCTGTAGCTTTGAAGAGATAAGTATTTTTATCACCTTTAGGTGAGAGAGCTTTTATTATAACTGTCTTCTGGTCAAGAATTGCCTGCGACATTTGCGAAGCAACAAAACGCTTCCAGATTAAATCGTACAGTGCAGCGTATTCTTTACCAAGTTTCATCACCATATCAGGTGTGATATTTACATCTGTGGGGCGTATTGCTTCGTGGGCATCCTGCGCGTTCTTGCTTTTGTTCGGGAAAATCTTCGGAGCGTCAGGCATATAATCTTTGCCGTAGTTTTCACTTATGTACTCTCTTGCGGAATTAACTGCATCGGGACTTAAGCGCGTAGAGTCAGTTCTCATATAAGTTATAAGACCTGTATTTCCTTCGCCCTTTTTTATTTCAACACCTTCGTAAAGTTTCTGCGCAACTGCCATAGTACGCTTAGGAGAAAATCCCATGCGTGTAGATGCAGTCTGCTGAAGAACCGAAGTTGTAAAAGGAGCAGGAGCGTTTCGCTTTACTTCTTTTACCTGTATATCTGTAATTTTATATTTATTGTTCTTTAGCGATTCAATAATTGCATGCGCTTCATCAAGATTTCCGATATTAGGTTTTTCACCGTCAAACTTTAATGTATCATCGTTAATCTTATATAGCTTTGCGCCGAATGCTTTTGAGCTTCCTGATAGCTTTGAAAATAATCCGTCGATTGACCAGTATTCTTTTGCTTTGAATGCCTGTATCTCTTTTTCTTTTTCAGCGATTAAACGTAACGCAACTGACTGCACTCTTCCTGCGGAGAGACCAAAATAGAATGTTTTCCATAGGAAGGGACTAACTTTATAACCGAGAATTCTATCCATCACGCGTCGTGCCATTTGCGACTCGACGATTGGCATATTAATTTCAAGCGGTTCTTTCATTGCCTTCTCAACACCTTTTTTGGTGATTTCATTGAAGAGAACGCGTACTATTTTTTTATTAACTTTTCTGATTTCATCTGCGATGTCATCGGCAATCGATTCTCCTTCACGGTCCGGATCTGTTGCTATGTAAACTTTATCGGCATTCTTTGCAGCATTGCGTATGGTTTCTATTATTTTTTCTTTGCCCGGTATAACTGCATAAGTTGCCTCATAATTTCCGTTTTCTAAATCGATGCTTATCTTGCTCTTCGGAAGATTTTTTATGTGCCCTACTGTAGCCTCTACAATAAAATCTTTGCCAAGATATTTATTAATAGTTTTTGCTTTTGAGGGTGACTCAACTATAACTAAAGATTTACCTGAAGATTTTACAGTAGATTTAACTGGTGTCTCATCTGCAATAGATTTAATTGATGTTTTTTTTGTATTAGATTTAACTGATGTCTTATCTAAAGATTTACCTGTGGATTTCGCCATTAAAATATTTGGAAATTTTCTTTGATTTGTAAACGGGGATGCTTAATGAATTGTCTCATTATTATGAAGAATCAATCGCTCAAGTTTATCCGACTTCCCGTCAAAATTAAAAATTAAAGTCGTTAAAACTGTTTTGATTTCAGGTATACCTGCTTTTTGGTAACCTAAAAAGAAAATTCTGTCGATGATTAGCTCTTCATCTAAATCGCTTATTAATCCAAGCTCTTTCATCTGGATTAAATAACCTATAGCTTCATTAGTAATGATACTTTTTTCTGCCGGATGAAAAAATCTGTGAGATTTATTCGTCTTATTCTTCTCAATGAATAAGCTTTCACCCTGCTCAATCTTTGAATAAATCCACGCGAAGGCGGAGTTTATTTCGGCATCGGTATAGCCCTCTTTTGCAAAAGAATCTACATCGATGTCATTCAAACGTTTATCGCTTTTTATCTGCGATAATATTTGTACAATTATTTCTAAAATTTTTTCCTGCATTCTTAATCAAATTAAATAGTGGTCTTCGCGTTTTCTCATTTTGTTCTTATCGGTCTTAGTCTTATCATCGTAACCGCAGAGGTGTAATGCTCCGTGTATGATAACTCTTTTTAGTTCTTTATTAAATGTCGTCTTGTAATCTTTTGCGTTCTCTTTAACTTGTTCAACCGAGATTAATAACTCTCCGTGCATAATATTAGTTTCATCGTAGTCAAAAAACGTAATTATATCGGTATTGTAATCGTGCGATAAAAACTTATTATTATATTCTCTTATCGTCTTATTATCGCAGAAGATTAAATTCAGAAAAGATAGAGTAGTGTTCTCGTTTTCAAGAACTTTTGATACAATAGCTCTTGTCTCTTTTCTAAATTTTGCTTTCTTCTCTTTATCAGATATGAATTCTTTTAAGAAGAAGAAATTTACCTTAGCTTTTATTCCGCGTTTAACTTTGTCTGATTTCACTCAGCTGATTCTGTTATTGATAACGCTACAGCCGAAAGTAATTTTTCGGAAGTAAGCTGCGAGAAATCGGAGTTCAAAATTGATTTCTGCACATTGGAATATAACGAACAATCACCCTGCTTTGAAATTATCATTCCTGAGATGAATTCTTCAGTCTCAGAAGTAAAAATAAATTCTTCAAGCATATTGCTTACAATAATGTTGTTACAATTTTGTAATTGCAAATGGCAGTTGTTAGTATAAACCGAGACAAGAAATTTATTTTCTTCTTCGGTTAATATTTCAACATGAATATCTGTATGTGTTTTGGAATTTTTTAAATTAATCGAATAGAGATTTTCGTTTTTCGAAAATTCTACGCCAAGTAATTCTTCGATTAATTTTATGCTGGTTGTAAATTGATTGCTCAAATCAATAATGTGGTCTTAATTTAAAAAACCCTAATCAATAATTTGCATATCGATTAGGGTTAAGTTCAAATTGCAAGAATTTAATAAAAATTAAATAGCTCTTACATTTGCAGCTTTTTTGCCTTTTTGGTCTTCGATTAAATCATACTCAACGCTGACACCTTTGTCCAGTGTTTTGTAGGATTGCTCGGTGCTGATATCTGAGTAGTGAATAAAGACATCAGTCCCATCATCACCTACAAGAAATCCGTAGCCTTTTTTAGCATCGAACCATTTTACTTTACCTTTTGGCATTTGTTACCTCCAAATAAATAATACTAAGTTCTTGAAACATAAAACATAGACCTACTTCAAAATTGCCTCAAGAACTTAAACTGTCTATGTTTCATACTTTTAAAATATATAAAATAATTGAAAACTAATATAGCATAATTAATCCTTTATGAAATACTTATTTATCAGTACTCTTTGGCATACTCGGCATAATTCAACGCGCTTGTGCGAATATCAGCAATTTCTTTCTCCGTCAGGTCACGAATAATTTTTCCCGGAACCCCGGCAACAAGAACTCCCTGCGGCACAACAAAATTTTCTTTCACAACTGTTCCCGCAGCAATGAGTGAGTTAGAACCAACTTTACAATTATCTAATAGAATAGCGCCCATGCCGATGAGAACATTATCATCAATTATACACCCATGCAAAATACAATTATGCCCTGCAGTTACGTAAGACCCGACTTGTAAAAAATAATCAATGTGATTCACATGAAGAATAGAGCCGTCCTGAATATTCGTGTACTCCCCTATTCGAATATAATTTACATCACCACGAACAACGCAGTTAAACCAGATGCTTGAGTTTTTACCTATGACAACGTCACCTATAATTTGCGCGCCGTGTGCAATCAAAACACTTTTATGAATCTCAGGAGATTTACCTTTGTAAGACTGAATCATTTTTTATAACTTTTTTCTTTCTACTATATCTATATACTTGCTACTTTACACATGTTACTGTATACTATCGCAAATCGATTTCTATTTCTTTAATCTCAACTCGTGCATCACCTTTGCGAATGTTTGTATCATCAACAGGAAATCGTTCAATATTATTTTTTGCCCATAGGGCAGCGGGTCCATTTAGCGGACTATCCACATTGTAATTCTGATACATTATCATTTCACCGATTTGATAAATAATATCAACGAGCGTTTCACCCGGCGCCCAGAAATCCCCTATGCAAATATCATTGGGAGAAGCGGTTCTGAAGTTAGGATGAAAAATAGGTGAGAGAATATTTGCAACAGGTTTTACTCTCGGGTAATCAATGTGCAGATAAATTTCCGCTTTGTGCTCTCTTGAAATTAAAATTATCCTGTTATCCTTTGTAGACTCAGGGTCGAGCTTTAATCCTTTGATATTGAAGTGAACAAAATATCTTTCAGGAATTGATTCACCGTTCTCAACATACTCAACTTTTACGTGAGGATGATTTTTGAATTCTTCTTTTATTTTTTCAAAATCGGAATGCAATCTTCTTTGTCTGGGACTCATATTAATTTAGCGGGAGTTCAATTATCCGCCCTGGCTTTATATCAAACTCGTTTTTTAATTTGTTAAGCTTTACAACTAGTTCTATTTTTGATTCATCTTTCAGAACACTCTTTACAATATCGCGAAGCTTTTCACCTTCTTTAATATTATACTTAATAGTTCCCATTGAAGAAGTTCTGCCTGCTTCAAGTGATTGAGTAAGATTATCAAGCTTCTGATTCAGCTTTGAATTTTCGATTTTAATCTCATTCAGTTGGTTATTAACATTTTCAAATCTTGAAAGTTCCTTCTCATTTGAATTCACTTTAAGAAACAAAAGTATGCAGAATACAAAATTTATAATTACTAAAGCTATTATAATAATATTTTTCATAGGAGAATCGTTTAAACTTTCACTTTTTTTTTGTTCGTAATCTTCGATAGATTTTGGCATTTCAATATTAATTTCAGCGGGGCTTACAAGCTCAGACCCATTGCCATAAACATAATATCCTTCAGATTTTTTAATGCCGGAATTATCTTTGTAAAAAAATGCTCTGTCGTTTATAATCGGATCGTAAACAAATGCCGTCATATACGGAAGATTAAAAAAATTATCCTGTATAAATATATCGTACGTTGAAAGAAAAACTGAATGTCCCGGGTGCGAATGATACCAACCAAGAATTTTTTGATTCGGGTAATCTTTTTCTAAATTTGAATTAATTTTCTCCCATGTTTCATGGGTAAAAGTGAGTCGCGAGAGTGAAGCGTTAGTGCTTTCAGCAATTATATTATTTCGAATTACAATGAAGAGTTGATTGGATTTATCTTTATATACATTGCCGACTAAAACTCCGCCAAGCTCGTTACCTGTATCGCTTCGCAGATATTCTTCAATGCCGAATAAATTATTTCTCTCAATAAAAATCTTTAAGCCGTTTTCATTTAAACCAATAAGCTCTGCGTTCTCAGGATATTCTGAAAACTTAAACTCTGTATCTTTGTTATCTGAATTAAACTCTACCATAATCTGTAAATCAAGTTAGAGAGATATAATAATTTTATCAATTGAAATGCTATGCTAGTTTCTTATTAAAATTCTTCTTGGGGCAATGCCTGTTTGAAATGCCTGTTCTAATTGTCCCGCAGTATTATATTTATATAAAAATCCCAAACTGTTAAAATCCTCTGCATCTACTAAATAATGTTTTCTGTTTTTCGCATCGAATGCATATCCGTTCAGGTAATTAATAGTATTTGCTTTAGTTGATGTAATTATTGTGGTTGCAACACCTGACGATAAATCCAACCCAACAATCGATGAATGATTTCTTATAAAATAAATATTGTTAGTGGTGTAATCGACACTTATATCATTTATGGAAGAGGAGTTAACTGAAAAAGAATCAACCTTTTGAAATGTATTTGAAGGAGAAATTTTATAAATCGTACCGTTGTTTCCCGGGGTACCAACTAAAACATATCCGTCACGTGATATTGCTAATGCTGATGGCGCTGCATTAACTTTAATTCTAAAAATTTCCTGGTCGCTTGTTGAACTTATTACAGAAACTGTGGAATCAATTCCGCCGCCTGTAATTTTTGTGTTTGCAACATAAACATTATTGTTCACCGCAAGAATTTCCTGAGGATAAAGTCCGACTTTAATTTTCTTTATCACTGCAAGATTGGTTAAGTTAATTACGCTCACAGAAGAGTCAGGTCCGTTGGTGCAATAAGCTTTACCGTTAACAGCTGCTAAGGAATATGGATTTAATCCGAAAGTACTTGAGTTGCCTATAATTCCATTTGAATCTATCTGATAAATTTTTCCTGCGCCTCCGAAGTTACCCCGCTCAGTAATATACATCGATGTGCCGTTGTAGTCAACAATTCCATCCGGATATAATCCGAGTACATCGGGAAAAGTAATGTTTAAATTAAAATCACCGTTGGCGAAACTTAGAAAAGAGAGTTTGCTTTGGTCAGGCTGGCCTCTGCCTTCTGATAAAACATAGACGCCTAATTTATTCGGTCCGTTTGAAGGTTGGGAGGGAATAAGAATTTCATCACGATAACATCCTTGAAAAAAAATGAGGGTAATAAAAATAAAAGGTGAAGCTTTTAGTATAAGATTCATTCAGGAAAATAATCACTCTTTTTCTATTAT
>JBBRQV010000091.1:0-12486 GCA_038225955.1 Ignavibacteria bacterium
AAATTATCGAAACAAATCGTACTTCCTTAAGGGAAGTTTTATTTAAAAAAATTTTAGTTATTTTGCTATAAACACATAGTTTTTTAAATTCAACATAATTGACGTAAGCATTTCAATTAATCCCATACACGACGACTCTAATAATGTTACTTATTTCTTAATATTTACAAAAGAAATTCCGGAGAACTCAAAGCCGAAAGATATTGAATTTAACCTTTAAGAAAACAATATGGAAAATTTGAATCGCTTCTTAATAGTAGATGATGATAAAGCAAATAATTTACTATGCAAAATAATTTTACAAAAAACATTTGAGGGAGCTGAGATAATAAGTCATGAATTTCCTCAAAATGCTTTAGACTCTATTATCAATGAATATTCAAAGCCGGAAAACAAACTTACTACAGTATTATTCCTTGATATAAATATGCCGGATATTTCAGGTTGGGAATTTCTTGAGCAGTTCAAAGATTTTGATGATGATATAAAAAAGCAGTTTGTAATTTATATGCTTTCATCTTCCGTCGATTACAAAGATAGAAATCTCGCCAAAGAAAATCCTTTAGTGGAAGGCTACATTGAAAAACCTCTTACCCGTGAAAAAATAAAAAATTTATTTGCTAAGTGATTGAAACATAAGTGTAATCTGTGAAACACTTTTCCTATCTTCAGTGTATTAAGCCATACGAACTGATTCATTAAATCATGATACGCCTCTATTCCATTTGCAGAGTTTACTTAGCCCTTGCATCGATTTATTATCTGTGGTACATAGCATACTTTGCGCTTACCGCGCCTTACTCACGTGATATAAATCTCATCGCATTTTTAGGAGTTTACTGGCTGCTTGCAGTCGTATTATTTTTTTATTTCCGCTTCATTTATATTATTACATTTCGAAGGCTTGCCCTTGCCTGCGGATGGAGCTTCATTAACATTCTTCTTTTGGATTGGATGCTGACTCCCATCTATTTTTATTTTTATTATTTCTCGCTCCTGTTAATTCCCTTTTCCATTTTCGAAGTTTACAGAATCTCTGAAAAGATGAAATCAAACATCAGCGGAATAGATGAAAACGGAGATGAGTTTGAAATAGACTATGAGGATTATCAAGCAATGCAGGAGGAAGAAATTGAGGTGGAAGGGGTCATTCAAGAAGAAAACAAGAAAATATTTCCACAACTAAAAGATAAAGAGCCGGGAGATTAAGCTACAATAAAACAGATTTAAAATCACTGATATTCAAGCCAAAGACAATCAGAATACAATTTTATTAATATTAAGGTTTTACCGCGTAGCTAATTCTTTGTAATGATTAGGAAAGTAGTTCCAACAACAACGGAAATAATATAATAAAACCGCTGCCAACTTACATAGGCAGCGGTAGTCTTTTCCAACATAAAATCCCGAATAAAAGTACTTTGAACTATTTAACCAAAAGCATCTTTTTAGTCTGAGTAAAGTTATCGGTTGTTAATTTATAAAAATATACTCCGGTTGATAGCTTAGACCCATCGAAATTTATTTTATATTCTCCTGCTTTTAAATTTTCATTGACAAGTTCTGATACTTCTTTGCCGTTTATATCGTAGATTTTTATAGAAATAAATCCGGCTGTCGGCAGTTGAAAACCAATTACTGTATTGGGATTAAACGGATTCGGATAATTCTGCGACAAAGAAAATCCTGAAGGTATCTCAGATGAAATCTGACTTATTAAAACTGATTCAGACAAATCTCTTCTCCATAAGCCGATATCAGTCCCTGTAAATAAATATCCGTCAGAAATATAAATAGAATTTACCGACGGTATAGAGGTGTACCCCTGATTTTTATCAATCCAGCTTTGACCATTATTTGTTGAGTAGAACAAACCTGCCTGCGTACCGACAAAAATATCGCTGCCTGTTAATGCAAATGAAAGAACAGAAGTTGAAACAGGAAGACCGCTGCTAACAGAACTCCAGGAGACTCCGTTATTTGTTGAAAAATATACTCCTGATGTCGTACCTGCAAATAAATTTGTGCCGCTCATTTGCAATGAACGGATATTCAAATTTGCAAGATTTGAATTTACCGAAACCCAGTTAGCTCCGCTATTTGATGAACGGAATATACCTCCGGTGGTAGTGCCTGCGTATATGATTGAACCTGAAGCATCCAGTGAAGTTATGCTTGTATTTGTAAGCCCGCTATTCACAGCAGTCCACGATGTGCCGTTGTTATTAGAGGTAAATACTCCTCCGGCTGTGCCTGCAAATAAATTTGTGCCGAGGATAGCAAAAGCGCTAATATCCGTATTAGTTAGACCTGAATTTATTGCAGACCAGTTGGCTCCGTTATTAGTTGTAATAAAAGCCCCGCCTTGTGTACCTGCAAATAAATTATTCCCTACAGTGAATAGAGTTCTTGCATTCAAATTTGTCAAACCGTTATTTGCTACATTAAAACTTAAACCATAATTAGTTGAATGAAGAACGCCAAACGAAGGTATTGTAACCCAATGATGTCCCAAAGTACCTTTAACTATAGAGATAGTGCCGGGAGGTACTCCACTATTCAGGCGTATATGTCTTCCGGGCGTTATAGTAAAAGATGTACTTACGCTATTGAATGATATGCCTCCAAACCCGGGATTTGTTATGAACACATTTCCAAAAGACATAAAATTAGTCAGCGTCTGCGAATACCAAAGCTTACCTGTTCCCTGATCATTTATATACAAACCAAATGGTGAAGATGGAGGTGCAGGTTTATTATATGCAATGCCGCCAAACTTTGCTCCGGGAATATAATAAACATCAACCATGTTTTGCGGCACTGTGTAATAATTTGCAACCAACGGGTTAGCTCTGGTTCCGCTCACGTTTAGAGAGAGCAAAGACGGGATATACGCTGCCTTTATTTTACCAAATGTTCCATCTGTATTTTGAGGGTCGGAATCATTGTTGTTAGCAAACCAAATACCGCCATCCGGGTCCGGCGCAAGTCCTTCCGGGTCTGAAAAAAGTTTTACGCTTACATTTGAACCTGCCCCGTTAGCTTTTACAGCTGAGTAAGTATTTGCCTCTCCGTTTACAACAAAATAAAAATTATCATAATTGGAACTCTTTGTGTAGCATATCAGGCAGTGCTGATCTAAATCGCCTGCCCAAATATTTCCTTGCATATCCATCATCAGACCTGAATAGTAATCTATGAAAGGAGTAGGTGTGAACGTTCTTGGAATAGGCAGAACCAATGCAGAGCTTACGCTCCAGTTTGAAGCTTTAGTGTATTCAGTTACCTTTCCGCTAACATTACCTAATCTAAAAGTTGCGACAAATAAATCTCCGGTGATTTGGTCAACCACTAATCCACATGAAGATGCACCTGTTTGCAACACTATCGGAGGGTTACTATTTCTGTTATAAGAACCCGTTGTTGAATCAAACAAGTCGCTATATTTATATATTAATACTCCTCCCGTTGAACCGTTATCGATTGATATAAAGAAGTAATTTTTCCATATTAAAGTGGCATTAGGTCCAAAAGCAGTAAAAGGAAAATTAAATTGCGACATCTCATTATTAAAATTCAATGTTCCTGCCGTATTGGTATTTGTTGTATTTCTGAACTCTACTGTATTTGCCGAATAATGAGGTATAGCAATATATTCGAAAGCAGCTGAAAAGGATTTTGTGCTTAGGGAGATAAGCGCAATAATAAAAATAACTCTAAAGTAAGTTTTGAACTTCATTTTAATACTCCTGATTTAAATTTATTTTAAATATTGCGGAAATTGTTTTACATATATAGTTTGTAACTTATCCCGCTTATACATTTTTTTTATGTATTAATTTAAAATCAATCAAAATTAGTCAGCAGTGATTACAGTTGCAAAAACATTTTTTCCAACTTTTCATAAGAATTTACGATAAATCTGATTGCAAATTACAGAATAAAGTAGATTTTTGGGCTATTTTGAAAGGTAATACAGGTATTGCAAACAAGCATTTTTATTGCTTTTTTCCCTCGCATGCCCCGACTTGGCGTGGGTTTTTGGTTCCAGTTCCGCCTCAGCGGGATTATACCAACCAACCATTTGCTATGAAAACTATCCAATATTGAGATCGTTGCTGAAAAACATTAACAACTAAAGGAACTCCTTTATACAAAGGAAGGTTTCGCTCAAACGAAACCTTCAACACTAATATATTGTTTTATTAATTTAAATTTTGTAGAAAGAAATGTGAGTTTTGGAGGTAATATATTGTTAAATCAATTCTAAAATTCATTATGAGAACATAATAATTTTGTTTTATCAATATTTTACTTTCAGAAAATAAGATTTAGCGAAACCTTCAACGGAATCTATCCCGCTTAAACCTCTCCGCCTGTTCCCTCATACCGCTAAAAACAGACTGATTTTGCACTTTATCGTAGTAAATATCGGCTTTTGCCCTATCCCCTTTGAGGTCGTAAACCATACCAAGCTTCAGCCAGCCATCGACTGCTATTTCAGTAGGCTCTTTATCGACCTTTCTGCTCAGGTCTTCAGCTTTAAGCAAACTGTTTTCAGCATCGGATAAGTTCCTTTGTCCTAAGTAACTTACGCCTAAGTAATAAAGTGCTTCGCGTCGCTGCTTTTCGTTAAATCCGAAGACGTTGGAATCACATAATACCAGTACTTTCTGCCAACCATCAATGGCAGCCTGCCAGTTGGATTGTCCTATAAAACTTCTGCATAAAAGCTGCCTGAAAAAGGCATTATTCGGATACGTAACCACAAGTTCCTGAGCATAAAACTGCGACTCTCCGTAATTTTTTTCATAAATAGAGTAAAGGTAAGCAAGAATAAATTTTGCCTCGGTTTTTGCGTATCTGGAATTGTTTGCAATGTCCTTTATTTGTGCCAGTCCCTTTAGCTTATCTCCCTTTGGGAAGATTATCATAAGCGGTTTAATAATAGGATACTTATCCGGCACGAACTCAGCAAAATAATTGTATATACCAAGCCCGAATTTCACATCCGGATTGTTGGGATTAAGCTCATTTGCTTTATCTAATAAATTTAGTGCGGACTTCCCGTCCTGAGCGGCTTTTAGCCAGCTTTCTTTCAGGCTATATACAAGTCCGCGATAGCCTGTGACTCCGCCTTTATAGAAAAGCGCATCAGCATCGTTATCGTTTTTATCTAAAATTTTATCGCAAACATCGTCAACCTTATCAGCCTTTTTATAGAATTCCTCATAAAGGGCATCATTATCTCTATCGATATTAATAGCCCACCATGCAGTCATAGCATCAAAGAAATAGCCTTCAGGTTTATTCGGATTTGATGAGATTACTTCGTTAAAAATAGCCTTTGCGGAATCAAACTTAACGTTATAAATATAGTTAATGCCCCGAAGCAGTTTTGATTCTGTATTTGTTTGAGAATTTGCTTCTGAAAAGATGAGAGAAAGAATGAGTAAGGAAAATATGGAAATATACGATTTGATATAACGTCTATTAATTTATATACTTTAAAGTCGATAATCTGTTAATAGTTCCCGGGAAGTAAAAGAGTATTTCCTTCCAAAACGCGTCCCAATAAAATTAATTATAACGAATTGGAAGGAAATAAAAAAAGTTAGTTCTTAGGATTTTGGATCCTCTTGTTTGGCAAGTGCCTCAAGACATTTAATGTACATACTAGATCTGCTAATTTTATCCCCCCTATAAAACGAATAAAATCGCGAATCGGATTCTAATTGCCCAATAATTTATAAAATAATAAATTAAATTATTAGTCTATTTTTAACACAAATAAAAAAACTTACCTTTATGAAAAATACAAGTAAGTAAATTTAATTTTTTACTTTACCAAAATCATTTTCTTTGTATCTGAGAAAGAATTCGTTTCAATCTTATAAAAATACGTGCCGCTTGAAAGATTTGCTCCGTTAAACTCTGCCTCATAAGCGCCTGCGATTAAGTTTTCATTTACAAGCTGCTCTACTTCCTTTCCGCTTATATCAAAAATTGTAATCTTAACAAATTCACTTCGCGGAATTGCAAATCGTATTTTTGTTGTTGGGTTAAACGGGTTAGGATAATTTTGCTCCAATGAGTAATTTGTTACTACTTCGCTTCCATTTACAATTCTAACAGGAGGAGAGATAGCTACATTTAAAATTGCGCCTTGATAACCGCATATTACAGCATTGTTTACTGATGGCATTCTACATCCCCAAAAATCCAACGGTGTTCCGTTAGGTCCCGTTACATTGGTTTGTGTGGGAATCCAAAAAGTAGGATTTGGAGGCGATGTATTATATCTAAATACTTTTCCTTTTGTTCCTACAGCAATGCCTCTATCAAAATTAAAATCAAAACTATAAACATTCACTCCGCTTAAACCCGTTGTATCAACATTCAAAGCCCACACTCCACCGCCATTTGTTGTTTTGTAAATACCGCCGTTCTGGCTTCCTGCAAAACCGGTAGTAGCATTAAGCCACTTCATCTCCCAAACATAACTTGTAGTCGGGTGAGTGATGCCTGTACTATCCCATGTTAAACGATTTGTTGTCTTGGCAATTCTGCCAAGCTGACCGCTTACATACCCTGTATTATTATCTATAAAAGTAACGTCTTCTATATCGTTATTAGATGCGCCCCAGCTTAACTGAGAAGTCCAGGTCGTTCCGGCATTTGTTGTATAATAAAGCTCACCGTTATCGCCTGCGCAGTAGCCTTCGTTTAAATTAAACCAGTACATAGTTCTGTTTGTAGCTGAACCCACAGGAGTGTTTCTATAGGTAAAAGTTGTACCTCCGTTTGTTGTAATTCCAAATGTTCCACCACCGCCGCAAACATAAAATGTATTTGCATCGAAGACTTTTACATCGTAAAGTTCAAATCCCTGTGCTGACTTCATAAATGTCCAGCTTGCCCCATAGTTAGAAGACTTTATTATTGCCCCTCTCCATCCAACTGCAACATAGAAACCATTTCCACTTTGGGTAACATCTATAGCATGAAATCTATTTGAAGATTCTACATATTCCCATACAGTTCCGCTGTTAGAACTCCTCAAGATTGTGCCCTGCTGTCCGCTCGCAAAAATTTCCGTTGCGCTTTTATAACAAGCGCTAAATAAAACCTGCGCGGTAAACTGTCCCGCAGAGAGCGAATCCCAACTTGTTCCTCCGTTAGAAGTAATATAATTTAATCCGTTAGAGCCGACTATAAGCCCCTTTGTTGAATCAAGAAAATCTACTGAGTACAAAGGCGATGGACCGTTATCTAATGCCAATGTAAAAGTTGCACCTTTATCGGTTGATTTGTAAACTACCTGTGAGTTTCCCACTACCCAAACTGTACTGCTGCCTGTTTTGCGAATTCCGTTAAATGCCTGCGTGCCAAATCTTAATGAATCCCAACTTGTTCCTCCGTTAGTTGAGCGGATTACTACTCCGCTGTTTCCCGCGCAGACTATTGTTTGATTACCGAAAAGGTCTAAGCAAGTTCGTGTGCTTTGACAATTTGTATTTAAAGGAGTCCATGTTAATCCCCCGTTTACTGTTTTAAAAACTGAAGTTGTTGTGGCTAATGCTGTAGGCGCTCCGCATGCGTAACCTGTATCTACACCTGAAAAAGCTACATCACCAAAATTTCCATCGTAAGGCGCTACACTTATAGTAGTCCAGTTTACACCCGCATTTGTAGTACGCATAATAAGACCTCCATTTCCTACAACAATTCCTGTGGTTGCATTAATAAATTCAACAGCCGCAGGATTTCTATCCAATCCTGCCGGAGTAATACTTTGCCATGTAACTCCTGCATCCGTTGTTTTTGCAAAGAAAAGATTTGTCGGAATGCCTATATCATCTCCTACACAAAAACCGGTAGTTGAGTTTACAAATTTCATATCGCGGATTGCTCCGCCGAATTTCCCTACTCGTAAGGTAGAAACAAAGGTAGAATCTGCGAAAGCATTTGCAGTGAGAACGAAAAATAAAAAAATTAATAATGATTTTTTCATAGGTGAATTTTTTAGTGAAGGGGAATTGTTTTTTATTTTAAAATTTAAATTTAAATTTAAATTTAAATTAATCTAACCTTACAATGAAAATAATTCAATGATATTAAATGTAGTAGATTATTAATAACGAGACGACATTATTGTAAATGAGTAAATAAAAAAACCTCTCGTTTTTGTTAGGATTTTGTTAGGATTTTTTTTTAATTGTATATAAACATTTTTGATTCACCATTTAGATTTTTCCATAAACAGAAAATCCTGTTGTGCGCTTCAGTTGCAAAATTGATTTGGACGGCGGGATTTTTTTATTGATTTGAAATCATTGATAAAGCTGATTATGGTTGATTAACTAATTCATTTCTTAGTCGTTAATTCCCCTATTACTTTTATCTTATCTATATAAGAGAACTCCCGCTTCCAAATTACATACTTCATAAAATTCATTTCGAATCAATAAAATCAGTAATATTAAAAATGTCGGTTTTTGTTAGGATTTTGTTAGGATTTATTTTAATTTTATTTATTTACAAAACTCTAATTTACGTCTCTAATGAAAAAACTAATTCTCACTCTCGTACTATTTGTATGCCTAATCTCGGCATATAAAGCCGATGCCCAGTACAAAGTTAATGAAAACTTTGAAGGCGCAACATTTCCTCCGACAGGATGGACAACAAAATCACCCGTACCGACTTATCCATGGACTCGTTCAACTACTTGCAGTGGTTTTGGTATTGGCACAGCTAGCGCAAAATATGATTTTTACGATGTCAGTACAGGTACCATTGATTCATTAGTTACTCCATTATTTGCTGCAACAATTGCCGGCGATAGTATAAAGTTTGACCAGGCACATGCTACTTATCAGACTGAAATTGATTCATTGGTCATAATGTATTCAACAGACGGCATCAATTACATCCGTATTGCAGCGCTTGCGGGTCAGCCAACAGTTGGTGGTTTATCTACTGCACCTGCAACGACTTCAGTATTCGTTCCTACTGCAGCTCAATGGGTAACAAGAAAATATGCTGCTCCTCTTGGGACAGTAAAAGTGAAATTCTATACATACTCAGGATTTGGAAATAATTGTTATATTGATAACGTTACTATAGGTGCTCCGCCTTCGGTAGATGTTCAGGCAGTTTCTATAAGTCCGTCAGGTTCAATTTACTACCCTGCAGGAACAACAAGCGCTACTTTGACTGGGTTTTATAAAAATAATAGCACTACATCTCAGAATGTTTACAATGCAATTAAAGTAAATGGAGTTGTAGTATCATCCATAACAAATTCTGTAGGAGCAGGTGTAACTACATTCCTTTCAACAGGTTTTTCATTTACTGCAGGTAATACATATGACTTAAGAGATTCAGTTTATGTTGCCGGCGATGCTACTCCAGCAAATGACGTAGTACAGACTACCTGGACTCCTGCTATAGCAAAGACTATTTGTGTATATTTTGACTCCCTTAGTGCAACAGTAAGCGCAGCGCCTAGCAGAGACTCTTTAATTGCTCATATGACTCTTGCAGGCATTTCAAGCTCATATTATGACATTGTAAAAAATACTGTACCAAGTTTCAGAACATGGAGAACATCTATTGTTTTACTTGCTTCAAATGCTAGTTTTTCAATTAGTAATGCATTAAGAGATTCAATGAAAGCAATGATGGATAATGCATCTGACCCTGTTAATAAAAAAGCGCTTCTGGTTTTCAGTAATGATTTAGGATATGCTATGGACCCAAAGCGTAATGTTGCTGCTACAACAGCTGATACTATTTTCTACAGACAATATATGAGAGCTGTTTATGATGCAGATAGCTGGCTTACACTTCCACAATTTTCAACAAGCAAAAAATTTAAAGGTGTAATTACCCCATTCACAAACATTACAGCAGATAGCTGTAATGATTCTTATCCTGATGCTATTTCACCTGCTACATGGTATGGTGGTCAGGCCGCATTAGTACCAATCGGCGAAGACGGAAATAATGATACTTGTAATGCTATTGCTTACAGCACTACAAACTATGATTTATTCTACGCGACAAATACTTATGGAAACTTTGTACCAACAACAAGCGCATCTTTAGCTCCGCAGGGTGGAATCTTTGCTGCAATCAGAGGATACATTGAGCAAAACGGCGGCGCATTACCTGTAGAACTTGCTTCATTCACTTCATCAGTAAATGAAAGAAAAGTAAATTTGAACTGGTCAACCGTAAGTGAACTTAATAATGCAAAATTTGTAATAGAAAGAAAATCAACAAGCTCAACAGTATGGGCAAACGTTGGTAATGTTAACGGTGCAGGTACTTCTACAACTGTTAAGAACTATACTTTCGCAGATAACAATGTTAACACAGGAAAATATAACTACAGATTGAAACAAGTTGACTTCAATGGTAACTTCAAATATTACTCATTATCAAATGAAGTTAATATTGGAATTCCAAACAAATTCAATTTAGCTCAGAACTATCCTAATCCGTTCAACCCAACAACGAACATAAATTACGATTTACCGTTCGATAGCAAGGTCGCAATTAAGATATTTGATATTACAGGTAGAGAAGTTGCTTCACTTGTAAACAACATACAGGTTGCAGGATACTACTCTGTAAACTTTAACGCATCATCACTTTCAAGCGGAATTTACTTCTACTCCATCACAGCTGATGGCGGAAGTCAATCATTCGTGAAATCAATGAAGATGGTACTTGTTAAATAATAATTGATATTTGATTAATCCTACACCTCTCTTTTTTCGAGAACAGAGGGGTTGTGCAGAAAGAAATAGAAAACTCCTGTTGATGAAAATCAGCAGGAGTTTTTTTTTTGCCCACAAATACACAATCTAATTCGACTTTCCTTTCAAATACATCTTGCATCATAAATTAATTTTCAATATGTTATCCATGTAGAGCTGTTTATGGAAAAACTTACCTCTTACACTTGACTTCCGCATAGCTGATTTTTACTTAGCGATTCAATTTCATTCGCAAAATTCTGTTTTATATATTTTCATAAATAAATTTTCCCCTATGAAAAATTTCATTCTGGCAGTATTTATTATTTGCATTACATCCCTTACGTATTCGCAGCCGACTATTAATCCGGCTTATACTCCGGTTTTGACTACGGAGTTCAACGCGGTAAGCTACAGCTTTATTAACAGCCTTACGGGATTTGTTGTAGATAACCGGCCTTACACTCCCTCAAATTACAATTATAGAAAAACAACAGACGGAGGCGCAACGTGGACAAATGTACTTATGACAGGCAATAGAGGACAAATGTATTTTCTTAACCAGCTTACAGGATTCGTAACAAGTGCTCCTTCAAAAACTACTAACGGCGGAGACAACTGGATATCTATGGGCGTTACAACTGAAGCAAGACAAATTACTTTTATTAATGACACCGTTGGATTTTTTTTCAACAGTGGTTACCAGATAAATACAAACTTGACTAATCAGATTTACAGAACTACCAATGGCGGAAATAACTGGACTGTTATTCTTCAGGGATATCATCCAAATTCTATACAATTTAATAAACTGGAATTTATTAATGCAAATACCGGTTATGCTTTCGGCACTGCATCACATTATTATCTTGACCCTAAAAGTATATACAGATGGGTTTACGATTCAGTTGAGGTGTTGAAAACAACCAATGGCGGAGCAAACTGGATTAAAAAATTTATACCTCAAACTTACATAACAAGTTACTTCTCATCATTAGGGCCGGTTAAATTTTTTAATGAAAATACCGGGTACTTACAGACGAGCAGCGGAAACCACCAATACATTCTGAAAACAACAAATGGCGGAACAAACTGGACTATGAAAAAGGATTTGCTGAATACTTACATAGGTGACTGGCAGTTTCTGGATAGTAATAGCGTCTGGGCTTACAATACATATTCTATATTTAAAACTTCCGATGCATTTACAAATTATACCAAGGAAAATATTTACGATACGACTGATACATACGAGAGTGCGGTTATGCTCCCGAATGGAACAGCCTATATATACAGTTCTAAATGGAAGAAGCTTTATAGAACAAATCCATCTTTTGCTCCGGTTGAGTTATCCTCGTTTATATCTTCAATAAACAAAAGAAATGTTGTGCTTAACTGGTCAACAGTTAACGAAGAAAACAATTCAGGATTTAATATTGAAAAAAAATTATCCAAGTCAAATGAGTGGAATACAATTGGAAATGTGCCTGGAAACGGTACAACAAACTCCCCTTCTAATTATTTTTTCACCGATAAAAATCTTTCCACAGGAAAATATAATTACAGATTGAAGCAGATTGATTTCAACGGTAACTTTAAATATTATGATTTAGCAAATGAAGTTATAATCGGAGTTCCGGTAAAATTTGCTATGAGCCAGAATTATCCGAATCCTTTCAATCCGTCAACAAAGATTAATTACGATTTGCCGTTCGAT
>JBBRQV010000092.1:0-12476 GCA_038225955.1 Ignavibacteria bacterium
CTGATACAGTAAACTTTGATATATTACCTAAAAATAATGAAGCAGGAAGAGTTATGCTGCTTGCATTGGTGAACTCTATTTCTGAGGATGAACCACTTGCATCTATACCATCTGCTGTTCTCACAGGTGAACTTCCTGAGATTGTTAATTTATTTCCTGAAATATCCAGAGTTCCATTAACTGTTAATAAAGTGCTTATAGTTACGTTGCCTCCTAAATAATTGCCACCATTGTTTACTTTCAGACTAGCATAAGTTCCTGATGGAATTAAACCCGGAAGTGTAAGATTATAAGTTCCACCAAAAGTATTTGTAAAACCGGAAAGCTGGCTGAAATCATCAAACGAAAGCGTACCTGTTCCTGAGTATGTTGCTGCGCCGCCTGTACCCGTTAATGTATTTCCGCCCATTACTAATGTTTCACCTGATGCAATATTAAGTGTGCCTGTCATTGTAACAGAACCGGTTGCACTCTTTGAGCTACCACCGCTGAGTTTTATATTTGCGTAATCTGATCTGCCGGCTACATTAGAGCCTGTCACAAATTCAATTGTACTTGTACTATTTATAGTTGTTGTATGTGCATTCGTAAAATTTCCGTCAAATCCCCCGGAGTTAATTGTCTTTATGGTACCTGAAACTATTAAAAAAGAAGAACCACCGCCGAATTGATAAGTGTTAGAACCCGGATCAAATATCGCCCCGGCACCTACGGTGATTGTAGAAGAAGCTCCGAGACTGACGTTATTATCTCCGGTAACTGTACCGCCTACATTACTTATAGTTAATGATGCCGGCTGTGTTATTGTTAAGCCTGCTACTCCTGTGCTTTGATTTGCCGTTCCGTTCCATTCTAATTTATGCCCTACTGAGAATGTTTTACCTGAAGTTGTAATACTGCCGACTACACCAGTTGAATTTCCTGTTTTCAATACTCCGTTAGCTGGTAACGAAAAACTGCCTGTACCTGATAACACTAAAGTAGAAGCATCTAAAGTTCCATTGCAAGTAAATGTTCTACCGATAGGAATAACTAAATTATTTGCTAATGTTAATGAAGCTGCACTACCTACAATCCAATTCATGCTTGTGTTTGTGAATGTTCCAGCCGATTGTGTAAAAGTCTTTCCTGTACCTGTGAATGTTATATCAGATGCACCAGCATTTGTTTGTTTAAATGTACCTCCTGACATATTAAAATTTCCACCAATAGAAATCGTTCTTGTACCTGCAGCTGCTGCTGTAGAAGCCAATTCTAAAATACCACCTGAAATAATTAAATCACCTCCAATGGTTAATGCATAAGATGTATTTGTTGCTAATCTGATTTCCCTAGGTGTAGAACCTGTAGCTATTATTTCTAATTTACCATTAACAGTTGTTAAATTACCTGACAATTGCATTGAACCTGCTACTGCACCCGGAGCATTGAATACTATATTTCCCCATGAGCTGACATTAGGACCAGTTGAATTTCAGTCCGTAAAAATTACAGTACTACTGCTACCAAATGCTTCAGTTCCCTGCATAATTGTGGTACCAAATGCAGCGGAGTTGCTATGTGTATATGTTCCGCCATTGTCAATCTGAAAAGTTGTCGCGGCAGCCACTGTGATGGCACTTGTTGCAACTAAAACTGCACCGTTCTCAATCTGAATTTTTGAACCTGTACCTGAAACTGACCAAACAGCACCCGTTGTCATTGTGTGTGGACTGGTACCTCCGTTTCCTGAACCTTGAATCACAAAAATGTCTCCCGCAGCAAAACCACCTGGGCTGCCACCTGTACCATTTCTGTTTAGAGCCCAGTTAGTAGTAGTTTGCGGCGCAGAACTACTTATAGAGTACCACGTAGTCGTTGCTTTTGCCATCTGCGTAAGCGCAAAAAAGCTGAAGAGGAAAAATAATATTAGTTTTTTCATAGGAAAAAATTTGAATTAATTAAAAAAAAATTGCCCGATAAACAAAGAAAAGATGTTAAAAAAATGTTACGAAATAATCAGGGGACCGTTATCATTTCTTAAAGTTATATAGGATAATAAGCATTCATATCTGCAAAATAAACGCAAACTGGAATAGTATGCTAAATTATCTTATATTCAAAGTAATATAAATCCTAACAAAATCCTAACAAAAACGGAAGATTTATACAAATGGTAAGTGAAAAGATAGTACCGCACTCAAGCGCAAAAAAGGATATATCAAGGCTGCTCTATATAGTAGCAGCAGGCGTCTTACCCCTTTGACTGCGATTTATAATGGGCAGTACGATAAAAAATCCTATAAGGCATGATAGCGCGATTTGCGATAGAATGCAAATCCACGAATACAAAATGAATGAGATTATAACGATTGAAATACCTATTGCCCACCACAAAATTTCAACACCACCGGAATTTTTGCGGCTGTAATGCTTTGCGCGATAGATAACAATAAGATTGACGCTGGTTATTAATAAGGCTGCAGTCAGCGCCCAGCTGAAAATATGAGAAGTAAAACCAAGATTCATTTTACGGCAAGATTCATTTTACGGCAAGATTCATTTTACGGGTTAACTTTTTTTTTACAAAAATAAAAAAAATAAATTAAAAAATAAATTAGTAAAAATTAAGAAAACGAAAAAATTTCATGTGAGAAACAGGAAATGTTTCATGAGGAGATGTTGGTGTAGTTATATTTCATTGCTGAGACTACCTCCCTCCCCTCTCCTTTAGTAAGGTAACTATATACGTGTTTGAACAAGAGCATAAATTCCTCCCTTCGTAAGTCCCGTCTTTAGCGGGAGAGGGTGGTGGCGAGCCCCGCAATAAATGCGGGATAAACTCCGCGAGACGGTGGGTGTTCTATCAAACACCCCTCCCGACCTTTCAGGTCGGACTCCCCTCAAGGAGAGAATTTTTGTCCCAACTGATATATAGTTACCTTTAGTAAGCTATCAATTTTCAAGTCCCGCCTATGGGAATTCAAAATTTTACTTTAATAATTTCAATAACTCCCTCAAACCACCTCCTTTTTCTTAGGAGGGGGCAGGGGGTGGTCAAACAAAAGTAACGGTGGTGAACACAAACGACGGTTTCCACACCTGATTCCCAACGAGAGCATTAGTAAGGAGAAGTCGGTTGTTCACAAACGAAGGTTTCGCTCAAACGAAACCTTGAGCAGTAAATAATTAATTTATCAATCTCAATATTTTAAAAAATAAGTTAGGTTTTGAACTTAATATACTGAATTATCAATAATGGAAGACGTATAAAAAATCATGAAAATTTGTTATATCATTAAATTAGATTTGAAAATGGGATGATTGCGAAACCTTGGATTGAGAAAGTAAGATTTCAGTGGAATTTAGCATAAATAAAAAAAGCCCCGAACCGCAGCAAACGGCATCAGAGCTTTTTGTATATAGGGGGAAATCTTCGATTTTGTTGAAAAAAAAGGATTCCTGCTACTCGTTCCAACCCTTTGGCAGGAATCCTATTTATTTAACCCACTTTTTTCGCTTCGCTCAACAATTAATAATTTGTAATGTGTAATAAATAATTGCATGCTTTGCGTTGGAATCATCTTAGCCTGTATTGTTATAAAATTATTCATTATTAATTATTCTTTATTAATTGAACGAAGTTATTACTTCGTAACTATCATTCTTTTCACATCACTAAAACTGGCAGTTTCAAGCTTATAGAAGTAAACTCCGCTTGATAACTTTGAAGCATCAAACACAGCTTCGTAATTACCTGCCGGCTTCACTTCGTTAACAAGCTCAACAATTTCCTTACCCAGCACATCGAAGACCTTCAGAGAAACAGCTTCCTGCTTAGGAATACTGAAGGCGATTTTTGTAACAGGGTTGAACGGATTCGGGTAATTCTGCGCAAGCGAGAAGTCCTTGACAGTACCGTTTTGTCCGCTGATGCCGACGCTGTTTGAAATTACAACCGTATTTTTGATAGAAAAATCAACATTATTAAGGGTAGGGTTTGAGCCTTTATCCATCTGGAATGTAACCATGGATACACTGCTCAAATCAACCGGCTGCCCGTTTACTAAGAATTGATTCAGATTAATTTCTTTAGTTGCGAATGAATTTGAAATCGGAATATTTACATAAGGATACTGGTAAACTCCGTTGACCTTTGCTTCTATGTAAACAGCCATAGTCCCCTGCCCCATAACTTCGAATCTAAGTTTAGAGCAGTTTCTTAAATCTACTCCGCCGTACGTAGCATCCATCGAGCGTGAAATATAAAGCTTATCATTAAGTGTGCCTTGCAATCTTGCGCCACCTGTGAACACAAGTGAGTTAGCCGGAACAGTCGGAGTTCCCGAAACAGTTAAGTTCGTGAAATTAGTAACCGTGCTGGCTGCACCTGCAAATCCGCCGTAAACACCACCTCCTAAGAAAGCAGCATCTTTGAACTGAGTTGAATTCGTAAGCGTAACAGAAGCGCTTGACATGTATCCGAGAGTTGAGAATGTATATGAACTCTCCCCTGCAGGAACGTCTATGTTCTGGCTTACAGTTGTTGCAGGCATTCCCTGCTGCGGAGTAATAACAAATGTAAACGGAACGCTGATATTATTTGCAGTTGTATTTTTAAATGTGAAAGTCACTTTACCGTCGTTTGTATATCGTGCCTGCTTCATATAAACATTCGGATTTTTCAAAGGAGTTGTAGAGTATTTTACATTTTGTAATGATTCATATTTTGCGAGAAGTTTGTTAACGAGTTCGATAGCCATTTCTCTGTTAGCTCCCCAGCACTGAAAGTTGTAAATATTTATTGTTCCTGCCGGCACAACGTATTCAGGGATTGACCATTTGTTGTCAACTATAAGACCTGCTGATGTTTCGTAAACACTGAATGATATGGAGTAATCTACTGTATGATTTTTGTAATTGGCAAGCTCAGCAAGATAGAATTCTTTATTGCCGAGATTTTCAATGGAAATGTTTCTCAGTTCAGAACCTGATAATCTATCGCAAATAACTTTTGAGTGACTGTATATACCGGATGCAGAAGTTGTTGTTGAAAATATTGTTCCTACTCTATTTCCACCGTTGTATTTGTAATCAACTGCGTAGGCAGAAGTAGCGTTTGAAATTCCAAGAATATCAAAAGGAGTAACAACAGTAGCTATAGTATTGAATGGTCCGTTTGTCGGAATAACTGTATTCAACGGATAAGTAATCGGCATTACATCGTTCTGGTTAGAAATCATCATGGATGTTTCGCCGTTCATAATTTTTATGTGACGCTGCATTAAAGCTTCAGCCATATTGTAGGAAGATTCAACTCCGCCTGCTCCGCCGGGACTTGAGCCGTTGCAAGTAACAGTGCAGCTCTGTCTTTGATAGCCGTAAACAGGTCTTGCGCATGCAAGACGTTGATACATAGTCGGGTCCGTGCTGTGAACATAATACATTCCCGGAGTCATCTTTACTTTTGCCGTACCGGAAAAAGTAGCAGTCGTGTCCGTTCCTTTTGTAATAATAACTCTTGGTGTATAACCATCTGCGCCTGTAACACCTGATGCTGCAGAAAGTGTAGCTGTACCTGTAATTGAGTAAGTAACGGTTACCCCCGCTGAAGGATTGCCGAGCTCATCAAGCACTCTCATTTTAACAGTATCTTTTACATTGCAGTAGTTAAGTAAACTTATAGGCACAAGAAATAAAGTCTGCTGAGGAGTTGAGACTCCTGCATTTAAAACCGCATCATCGTGAATTGCCTTTCCTCTGTTTCTTATTGTAACATCATCGACAGTAAGGTAATCTAAGCCATCAGAGAACATCCAGATAGCAACCTGAATAGCTCCTGCCTCTGCCTGAGGAGATCCTAAAGCTCCGGCGTAAGGATACGCTTTGTTCGGATAATAATTTTTTAAGATGTATGTAATGTACGAACCGGCATTCCCTGAATCAACGTAAGTAGATGGAGGAAAAAATGCTAGATTGTGGTTTATATCAGTGCAGTACCAATTTGCGGAATTGGAATCTATTGTACCGCCAAAAGTACCTGAATACACATACTCAACCTGATTGGTATATGGATTCGTGATATGAATCGTAGAAGCTACGTCTACGTTTGTAATCTTACCTACTGAGATGCCTTTTGGACCGGCGAACGCAGAGTAAGTGATTGCTAAAAGAACGAGAAGAATTAAAAGGGGGATTACTTTCCTCATTTTTTTGGGTTAAATTTGAGTTAATCCTCCCTTCTTATGCAACGTATATGCCAATTTTGCAGGAAAATTTTATTTTGCAGGAAATTCTCGCTAATGGACACATAACTACTATATATAAATAATAAATAACTACTTACATTGAAAATTTTACTTTAAAAGAAAGGCATAGTAAATAAACTGTTCTACTAAAATGGTAGTAGTTTGACTACTTTTAGAGGTATTTTCGTAGTGGGTTAACTGCGTTTTTTGGAATGAATTTATTTCAAAAGTAGGTTTAACTGCTGGAATTAATGATTGGTATTTTATCCCCTTTTAGCCGCCGGGTTATAAAAGATAGGAAAGATGCTTTCTTATAAAAGCGATTATGAATGAACGTATTGAATAAATCTAACAACTGAACCCATAAAGCCCTGAGACCGAAGTCTTCAGAGCTTTTTTAAGGGGGAAGTCTTTTCAATTAGTAATTAACAATGAACAATTCTGCTTAGATTATCCAATTATTAATTTTTCTTTATTAATTGATGTAAAAAAGGGATTCCTGCGAATTCCTAGTAGCAACTTGACAGGAATCTTTGAAACAAAAACTGTACTCACCGTATAAAGCCCCCTATAAACGCTTAAACCTTACTCGGTGAATAGAAAAATTTTTAGAGCTTCCTTTTTGAGAAGAGAAAGCTCTCAGTACTCAGGCAAATGCAGTAAAAGTAAATGCCAGAATAATGAGAAAGAGTAAAAATGGAATAACTGCTCTCATGTATCGGGGATAATTTGATAATACTAATTAACATCGATATTCCGTTAATATAAGAAAAGACTATTATGCAGTTATTCAACTTTTCCGTTCGAATAAATATATTTTAATAATGGTTTAGCTTGTAATTTTGCAGTATTTTGAGGTGAATTATCATTAAATATTTTGATTTTTTACGTGAAATGCAAGAAAAAATGCAGAAAATAACCTAATTAATATAGTTTCCTTACTACAACTTGATCAAATCCAAAAAAATGAAAATGTAGTATGTGAATTATATAGAAAAGCTTAGATAAAATTCGTAAATAAAATGAATAAATAATAATTATATTATTAGGTTGAGAATTGACGTTAAGATAAAAAACCCGAACTCCTTAGTCCTTGCGGTCCAGTGGGAATATCGGGTTTTGTTTATAGGGGGACTTTTCAGAATTAAGAACTTCAATATTAATTCGTAAGTCTAAAAAGTGAACAACTCAAGATTTATCAATATAATGAATTTAAAAATTAATGCAAATAGAAAAAAATAATAACGGCTCTGATTTTTCAGAGCCGTTGTGATTACTATTTCACTAATTGCATCTTTAGCGTCTTGGTGAATTCCTGATTGCCGCCATTGGCAGAAATCTTGTAAAAATACGTTCCGCTTGAAAGCGCTGAGGCATTTAATAATACAGAATGGTACCCTGCAATCTGAACAGAATTTTCTAAAGTCATTACTTCCCTGCCCAACATATCAAATAATTTAATTGAAACTCTGCTATCAAACGGCAGTGAGTATTCAATTTTGTTGTCGGATTGAATGGGTTAGGATAGTTCTGGCTCAACTCAAATTTTACCGGAACTCCTATTTGCACTTCACCCGCTAAATTGAAGTATTCATAATTTCCATTGAAATCAATTTGCTTTAATCTGAAATTATATTTTCCTGTGCTGAGATTATTATCTGAATATGTGTAGCTGTGCGATGCATTTGATGTTCCATTTCCGTTTACAAATCCTACTTTATTCCATGTAGAAGATGCAACTTCTTTTCTTTCGATATCAAATCCGCTGTTGTTCAATTCAGAGACAGTTGACCAGTTAAGGTTCACATTATTTCCGTTTGTGTTTGCAGAGAATGAAGAAAGCTCGACAGGAAGCTGTGTATCAAGCGGACCAAATGCTACTGCTAGAGGCGAACCGAATAATGCGCCTGAGTTTACAACTACACTTCCTGTACTATATCTGTATGATGCATAAGTGCTTCCGGTATTTGCTCCCTGTACTCCCACAAAATGAGCAGGCAAAGTATTACTATTGTATAACGAAATAAAGTTTGCACCCGTATTCGTAAAGTTATACTCATAGGTAATTCGTGAGTTTTGCACAGGAGCTGTTGATTTCTGAATCACTGCCTGAAACGAAGTATAAGAAGTTGGTGAACCTCCTTTTATTAATACGTTATCATAGGTAACTACTATTTCGCTTGCTGTGATTTTATAACTAAGTCTGTTTGTTCCTGCACCTGATAGAGTTGAGAAATCAAAATCCATCCAAAGCGGAAAAGCTGCATTGGTAACATTTGATTGAGGAACTCCGGAAAAAGGTGGAGCAGAATTTCCTGCAGGAGTAAATGAAGTAAATCCTACTATGCCATTTGTACCAATATAAAAATCTGTGTAATTTGTGCCAAATAATCTTACTGCATCACTTCCTAACTGAGAAAGAACATCATACCTACCATCATCCACTGAACCTGAACCTAACGTTCCGACATTTGCAGTGTTTACAATCAAACTTGTGCTGCCCGTTGTATCTCTCCATAAATAATCCGGCTGAGAAGGAGAACCTGAACTGCCCGGTAATGAGTTTGCAAAGTAATAAAGCGAGCTTCCGCTTGCTCCATTATTTCCGTAATAAGTAGGAGCTGTTGGAGAATAGGATTTTATAGGAGTATAATTTACAGGTCCTAGACTTCCTAAATCCGTTTTATCAAAAATTTTAAGCGCAACCGAATCAACGTTTGCAGTATTCCAATAATTATTCTGCGCAGAGATGGTATCAATTGAGTTATCATACAAATCAATAAAAGGAGTAGTTCCGTTTGTATTGTTTACAAAAGTATTTTTACCGTCATCACTTGTATCAGCATTTGTAATATTCCCTACATTAGGCTTTGACCTGTTTTGAATAGTAATGCCCCATAGATTCCATCTTATTAAATTTCCTGTTATAATTGTATTTGGCTGACTGACTGATGTACCGCCTGAGCATGCAATTCCGCTTCCGCCTAAATTGGGAAGATTTTGAATATTATTACTATCCAGTTGATTGTACGCAATTCTTACATAAGTAATTGTATTACCTCCCTGAACATTTATACCATATCTGTTATTTTTTATAACGTTGCCTGTAACAACTGCATTCAACTGGCCTGATGAACTCAGAAAAGATATACCGCCGCAATTTGTAGAAGGACGAAGCAATGTATTGTTAATAATTTTAATCGTATCCCCTACTCCGCTGTTACCAAGATTTATCTGAGGTGTATTCACAAGCAGCCTGTCATTCCCTATGAAATAATTATTACTAATGGTCATAGGAGTATTTATATTTAAGCCGGATTGTATTACGCCCCGGTAGTTATTTAAGAACTGGCAATTTGAAATTGTCATTCTGTTAGTTGTCCTCAACGGAACAATTGCTGCATTCGTAAAAGTAGATGCAATCAATCCATTATTGGAGAATATACAGCTATCCAAAATTACGCTTCCGTCATTAACTCTAAAAGCTACTGAATATTGAAGAGTGAGCTTTCTTACGACTGAAGAATTGCTTGAGTCGACACGTACTCCCGAAAATTTAGTCGTTGTATCAGTAGGTGTAAATAAAATACCTGTCGGAGGATTAAATAATAATGTTCCCGCGCAAGCAAGGGACATATTAGCGTTAAATTTAACTGTTACATCTGTATTAATATAAAGCGTGTCGCCTGCTTTAATTTTAATTGTATCTGAAACTGTATAAACTCCCGAGCCGAACGTAACAACGCCGCCTGAATTTGTTACAAGGTCATCCATGTTCCAATGTACTCCCGTTCCGGGTGTATAATAGGTAGCATGAGATTTGGAAATAAAGAGAAATAGGAAAAGAAAAAGAATGGTGAATGCTTTCATCTTTTGATTTTAGGTTAGGGAAAAATATTAATTTGAATTATTAATGCGAGATGGGTATTACTTTTTTAATAATTCATAGCCAGTTGAATTTAACGATATTGTTTAACTATTTCCACTCCGTGAAATAGTATTATTTTTTATAAAATAAAAAACCCGTCCTGATTTTACACGGGACGGGTTTTTATTAAACTATAAAGAATTTCTTTTATTTTATAAGTACCATCTTCTTTGTTGTAATAAATTGTTTTCCATTATTGCCATCAGCCATAATGTTATAGAAGTAAGTACCACTTGCAAGATGTGATGCATTAAATTCAACTGTATAATATCCTGCAGGAAGAACAGTATTTATTATCTGTCCCATATCTCTACCTGTAATATCAAATATTCTGATTGTCAGCTTACTATCGAACGGTAAATCATAATTAATTTTTGTTGAAGGATTAAACGGATTTGGATAGTTCTGGCTCATATCATACTTTGTTGGAATACCTACTTCTACCAAAGATGTTAAAGTATAATATTTAAAATTACCATTATTATCAATCTGCTTCAATCTGTAATTATATTTTCCTGTTTGTAAGTTTCTGTCTTCGTATTTATAAGTATGAACAGTATTTGATGTTCCGTGCCCTTGTACATTTCCTAATTTTGACCATGCCTCTGTGTTTGCAATTCTTCTCTCTACATCAAAGCCAACGTTATTTTGTTCAGTTGCTGTTGACCAGTTCAATGTTACATATCTCTTGTCTACATTTGCAGTAAAACTTGCAAGTTCAACAGGAAGCAGGTTATCAACGTTACCACCAACTCCGAAATCTGAGAAGGATGTAAATCCTGTTCCTCCAAGATGCGGAACTGCACTAGGGCTAGTTGTATTTGTGTGATTTGAGAAGTTCCATCCCCATGCCTGGGTATTGTTCGAACGCTTCACAACACCTGTATATAGATAGTTAGTTGTGTTTACGTTCATATTGTTTGCTGTAAGATCTATTGTATATGTAAATCCTGCAAGGCCATCACCTGCTGATATTGTCCAGTATTGCGGCGATAGATTAATGAAGTTTACTCCCGGCCATGCTGAACCTGCATCAATATATCCAAGTCCTCCGTTATCGGATAGTGTACCTGAACCTGATGTATGATATGTTGCAGTCAAACTTCCGCCTGTTGTCGGTGCGCCTGTAAAGCTGATGTTTGCGCCTACATAGTTTGAACCATCACCGTAATCTAACGGAAATACTGAGTTAGATGTTGTTGAAGTATTAAACCATCTCTTAATCGTTCCTTTTACAGATCCACCTGTCCTTGTAATGCCTCCAACACTTGCTGTTGATGAACCGATAGTAAGAGTATTTGCTCCCATATCAATAACACCATTTGACATATTAAGTGTACCATCAATAGTTACATTTCCTGAGAATGTTAATGTATTACCTGTCCATGTCATGCCAGTATAATTACCGCCGGGTAAAGTTGTGTTACTTGCGCCTGTTAAATCATAGGTTGTAGAAAATTCATACGCACCCATATCAGGATTTGTTGCGCTTCTGGTTACGCCTGTGTAATCGACTGTTGTACCAGTTCCTGTTACCCCTGAGTTTAAAGAAGGGATGACTGTAGCTGTTGATGTAACCGTTGTGTATGATAAATCTGTTGCTGAGGCAAACTGAGGATCAGCAGCCGCAGAATTTGTATTTCCTCCAAACCCTGTTACAATTCCTGCAAGGTTTGTTCTATCAGAAGTTAAGAAACCAAGAACACCTTGAGTACCTGCAACATAATAATCATTGTAATTTATTGTTGTGAAAGCAGTATTTGCTGCTATCGAATAAATTGCATAATTTTTTGATGTTGCGCCTGCACCGGATGTAGTGTTTTGGTTGTTTAATGAGTTTCTGAAAATATTATTTCGAACATCCAAAGCACTTGCACCTGAACCTACATATAGGGCTGTAGTCAGACATAAACCGTCAAAACCTGTTCCTGTATAGTTCCCTGCCATATTTACAGAATTATTATAGAGATTAATACCACCCGCAACTGTTGTTACTGTTGTTGAAGTACCTATCATGCCGATAGCAATACCCATGGAAGAACTATTATTAAATCCTGTCCAGTTTGAGCCGTTGATGCCTGTAAGTACGTTATTAGAAATTGTTAACGAACTTGACGCCGTAGCCGTACCGACTGTAATACCTCTTCCACCTTCACCGGCAGCATTATTTGAGAATGCTGTAATATTATTTCTAGTTATCGTAGAAGAAACAAAACCTGTCTCTAATGAAATACCTATAACTGATGAAGCACCCGACGACTGCATAGTCATTGTGTTCTGGCTTATTGTTCCGCTTAAGCCGTTACCAACCTGTATACCTA
>JBBRQV010000093.1:0-12406 GCA_038225955.1 Ignavibacteria bacterium
AAATCTCAACAGCGGAATTTATATTTATACGCTGAAGACGGATAAATTTTCAGAGACAAAAAGAATGGTATTAGTAAAATAGAGCACTGAGGTATATAACATATATGGTGTCACGGATTTTTTAAAATATTTTATCTGTGACATCATATTTAATATACTTATCTGTGTTCAAAACAATCCACTTTAATTTTCCCTCATCTTTAAAATCAACAAAATATAAAAAAATTCCTACCGAAATATTCCAAATTTTCTTTGAAAACGCATAAATTTTAGTAAAGGTAGCATTTTATACGCCTGAAATAAATTAACAAAGCGAAAAAACCTTCTTTGCCATACATATATAGAATAAATATTTTCATAGCGATTGAAATTCAAAATAAATCATTCTATGAAAAAGTTATTCTATGTGTTATTCCTTTTTCTGCTTCTCCCGGCAGGAAGTTACTCTCAGCAATGGGTAAATAAATTTAATTATTCAGGCAGTAGCAAAACTGAATCTGCTAATATTGTATTGACAGATGCCTCTGCGAATGTTTATATAATCGGGAACTCTGTCGGCGGAAGCGCAACCGCTTATCCTTATGATAATGATATTGTAGTCTATAAGTATAACTCTGCAGGAACTGCTCAGTGGACTGTAACATACAGCGGATTGGTTGGTGGAAAAGACACTGTTACTAAAGCAGTCATTGATGGCAGCGGGAATATTTATTTAACAGGATGTACAACTGTGGCACAATCAGATAGCACTGATGTATTAACAATGATGATTAGTTCTGCCGGTATAATTCTCTGGACAAAAACTTTTAAGTATGAAGTAGGCTCGCATTACGATATTGGTAATGATGTTTTTGTTGACGGCAGCGGAAATGTTTTTGTTACAGGGCAGGCAAGCGGAGTAGAGTTGCTGCTAAACTATAAGAATAGCGGAGTTTTACACTTTGCAAAAGTAAAAACAGGCGCACAATCTGAAGGCAGGTCTATTTACGTAGATGCTTCAGGTAATATTTTTCTGGGAGGAAGTTTTGTAACCGTAGGTTTTTCTGTTACACAGCCCCTTTTTTCAAAATACAATTCAGCAGGCACAAATATATGGGATAATGGAATAGGAATAGATGGAATCTGCGGGAAAGTTTTAGCAGATGCAAGCGGAAATTCTTTTTTTATGATACAAACAGATTTCAGCGGCGGAAGAGTTGTTAAATTTAATTCATCAGGAACATTACTTTTTAATAATGCTGCCGGCAGCACTTCAATACTTGACGATATGGAGTTAGACGCCTTTGGAAATGTTTACGTTTGCGGGGCTGATAATAACGGAGCTTTTATCGGAGTTTACACTACTTCATTCGGAGTTATTTGGACTGCATCCGTAAGCAGTGGCGCCTCTGCAATTGAATTTTATTCTATGCTTGTTGACAATTCGTTCAACGTCTATGCTACCGGCTACTTCGATTCAAAAACTATAACTTCAAAATATAATTCCACCGGTGTAAAGCAGTGGAGCGTGAGCGAAACCTCTGCAGCAGGCTCTGCGCAAGGGAATAGTATCACACTTGATAACGCCTCTAGCGTATTAATAGCAGGCTCTATCGATAACGCTGCAACAGGTTCAGATTTCTACGCCGTTCGATACACAACAACTGGTTCGCATCACTGGCTCAGAAGCATTAACAGGCTTGTAAGTTTTAATGAAGTTGTAACAGCATCCGAACCGGACGCTGCAGGCAACTACTACACAGTAGGATATGTGAATTTAGGCACCAACTCTTACGCTACGCAAGTTGGTTATGGCATTATCCAAAAAATAAATTCTGCAGGTACCGTTGTCTGGTCAAAGGTAGATACTGCTTTTAGTAATATCCGTTACAACGATGTAGCAGTTGATAACTCAGGCAATGTTTATATTACAGGTACCTCCAACGAAGACTGTATTACAAATAAGTACAATAGCTCAGGCACTCTCCAATGGAGCAAAATTTTTAATGGCGCAGGACTCGGCTACGATGAAGGAACTTCTATAACTCTTGATGGCAGCGGCAACGTTTACCTATGCGGCAACTCTTATCAGAATGCATCAAGCGGAATTGATATAGTTACTATAAAATATAATTCCGCCGGCACTTTCCAATGGTCGCAGTATATATCTTCCACTTTTGCTAATACAGACCATGCAGTAAGAATAAAAATTAACTCTGCTGGGAATGTAATAGTGGGTGGTAATAATCTTGCCACAACAAACATTGACGCTGTAGTTTTTATATATAACGCATCAGGTTCACTTATCACATCTATTTACACTCCCGGTTCTGCCGGTGGTACGGATGAGTTAACGGATTTATTCCTTGATGCTTCCGATAATATTTATATAACGGGTACCCTTCTTCAAAGCGGAACGAATAATGATTTGTTTATAAAAAAAATAGAAAGCACCGGATTTGTAGACTGGATTTCTACTTATAACTCAGGCGCAAATACTAATGAAAAAGGTTTCTCCGTTACCACTGATAAAAGCGGTAATGTTTATGCATGCGGTTATGTCATTAACTCGGGTACTAATAAAGATATACTTACAGTAAAATTCAGCTCTGCCGGAGTTTTTCAATGGGCAAAGCAGATAATTAATCCTACTGGAGGGTTTAATTACGCTAACTCTATCTCCGCCGATACTCTCGGAAATACTTATATTACAGGTAGGTATTTTATCTCAGGATTCTATACTCTAATCGCTGTGAAATATAATACATCAGGAAACGAACTCGTACGGTTATTCTACGATGGAGCAGGCAGCGGAGATTGCGAAGGAATAGCAGGATACCTTAATTCCGCAGGTGATTACATCATTGCAGCCAATGTATACGAGAACCCTCAAAAACAAAATATAGATTTAATAAATTTCGATAGAAGTTCTTTTGCTATTAAAATGAAAATTGTTACAGGTATTGAAGGATTGTGGAACGGTACTATTCAAACAAGAGATTCGCTTAAAGTGTATTTAAGAAATTCATTTGCTCCTTACAGCAAAGTAGATTCTGCCGTAGCATATCTTTATACAACGTGCGATGATACCGTTTCGTTTTTCACAGCACCATCAGCAAGCTACTATGTAAGTGTGTCTCACAGGAATTCACTCGAAACCTGGAGCGCAAGTACGCAGCCCTTATCCCCAGGCTCGTACTATACACAGAATTTCACAGGTAATCAAACCGATGCCTATGGAAGCAATCTTATTTTTTATAACAGTAAGTGGTGCATATATTCAGGTGATATAAATAAAGACGGCTTTATAAACGGAAACGATTTTACTCTCTTCAGTTCACAGTTCGGACTTAACGGATATTTAGGCGCTGATTTGAATAACGACGGAGTAGTAAACGGAAATGATTTTACTCTCTTCAGTTCTTCATTTGGAAAAATCGCTTTGCACCCGTAATAAATTTTTCCCCTCTTCAGAGAGAGGATGGAGTGGGTATACGCAGCAAATTGATTTTGAAAATAAAAAACACTTAGGTACTTAAAAATCTGTTTGTATTAATTTCAATAAATCACTCTACCCTCTCCTTTTTTAATGAGGGGGTAAGGGGTGGTTAATCTCCTCGCACATGCCATTCATGCCAATCCCGTGTCCTCAGCCGGAGTTTTTGGGCACGGGTCCAATCGTAAAAAACACCTCCCCTAAATTCCGCTTCAAATAAATGAGAGGGACATTTTTTTTTCACTCGTTCCAAGGCTTCAGCTTCGGAACATAAAACGAGAGCTACAAAACGGCCTTATAAATTTTCTGTAAAGAAAATCATGAGAACAATCGCTGACGAGAAGTATGTTTGAGCGAAGCGAGTTTACTTCGAGCGCGATTTTCGGAATGATTTTTAGGGAAATTTATAGGAGCCTTGATTTTTTTGATTCTTTTTTATCAAGGAAAAAAGAATAATAAAGCGAAACTTTATAGAGGAAAATTATAATAGTGGCTAACGCCCTTTTAATTAAATCTCCCTATTAGTACTAATAGGGAACATCTTCTTTGAAAGTAAATCCATTCTATATATATTAAGAAAGGAATTTATATTTGGAAGGAAGAAACTCAACTTTACATAATAACCCGACCATTTTCCGACCACATACAATAAACAGACTTTGGTTTTGTGGGATTTTGAGATTTTTGTATTTTAGTGGTGACAGATAAGTTTACTTCGCAGAAAAATCCGACCATTTTCCGACCTAATGGACAAGCTTCCCCCATCTTACTAAGGGGGCAGGTTAACAAAATCCGTCAAAAATCCGTCATTGAAACAGAGATTTCTAAAATGTGACAATAATGATACTATATAACATTATTATTCACAATGCAATTAAATATTGTTTTTGCAGTAATTTAAAACCTATCGATTGGATTATTTCAGAAGTTTTGAGATTGTGAAATGAAATTTGCTTCCCTTTCCCAGCGCGCTCTCCACCCAAATTTTCCCATCATGCTTCAGCACAAACTCATTGCAAATGAGCAGCCCCAGGCCTGTGCCCTTCTCGCCGGAAGTGCCGTCTGAGCTAGCTCTGGTTTCCCATTGGAATAAGCGGTTAATCTGTGAAGGCTTCATCCCAACACCCGTATCCGAAACCACGATTTCAACAAAGTCGTCAGAATCAACAGTGCTGATTGATATAACTCCATCCTTTGTAAATTTGTTGGCATTCATAATCAGGTTACGCAGAATGAACCGCATCATATTCAGGTCAGCTTTAAAGTAAAGCCCGGCCTCGCAGTTGTTTTCGAGACGGTTGCCCTTGGATTTTAAAAGAAGGAAGTACGCCTCGCGCTTATGCTTAACTAAGTCGAATAGATTGAACTCCTTAAAATCTGTTGCCTTTCCTTCGACCTGTGCCGTTCCCCATTGGAGAACCTCATTCAGCATGTTAAGTGCGTTAGTTGCATTCTTTTTTAGCTCTACAAATATTTCATCCATATCCTCATGGCTTATCTGTTTGGCAACGTACATTTCCGTTACCTGCTGGATAACACCAAGTGGATTTTTTAAATCGTGTGCAAGAATAGAAAGCAGACGTGTATTAATATTATTCACCCTTTCAATTTCATTGCTTTGGCCGCAAAGAGTTGTCAATGTATCTGAAAGGTTATTATTTTTGAGTCTAAGCTCCAGCAGCGTAATTACGTTCTTTGCAAGAATCTGCATTGCGAATTTCTGGTCAGCCGTGAGTGTCCTCGGTACTCTGTCGATTACGCATATAGTGCCGAGCTTATTTCCATCAGGTGTAATTAAAGGCATGCCGGCATAGAATCTAATATCAGGATCGGAGGTAACCAGCGGATTATCAAAAAATCTTTCGTCTTCCATTGCATCGTTAACGACCATAAGATTATCGCCATTGATTGCATGCGCGCAGAAAGCGACTTCTCGGGATGTTTCTGTAACAGCAAGCCCTACTTTTGCTTTGAACCATTGACGCTTTTCATCTATCAATGATATTGTAGAAATCGGAACTTCGCATATAATAGAAGCTAGTTTTACAATTTCGTCAAAGCTTTCTTCAGCCGGAGTATCAAGTATATTATATTCCTTTAGATTTATTATTCTCTCTCTCTCGTTTACCGGGATTTCCGCAGTTATCATAATTTAGTTGGTTATTGAAAAATCCTTATAAGGCTAAGATAATAAATGATATGAACATTAAAAATTGAAAAACTAATTAAGGACAGTTATCAATACTTCTTTTGTATTCGTAATTTTGTCTTTGGATTTTCTTTTCGTGTACTTGATAGAGAAGACAGGAAACTTATATTCTTTCACATACCAATCGTAAGTTTCTATATAGTAGGAGTATTGTGATTCTTTGAAGATTTTAGAATCTCCGTAAATATCGATTGTATGAAGCCGGATGCAATCGAATTCTTTTTCATTTAGCTTTAGCTTACCGAATGAATCGTAGTCGATTAAATAATTCCCAAAGAAGAAATTTTCAACTCCGGCAGATTCTAAGTAGAAGCTATAATTTCTGTTCAAAGTATCTTTATAAGCAAAAGGGTACTCAAAAACAGTTTTAGGATTTTGAAAAGGTATGCTGAATATATAGCTCTTAGAATAATTAGCAGTCCCGAGATAAATTATTTCATTCGGAAGCATTTGATAGTATGTGTAAACATTTAAATTTTTCAGAGTAATAAAACTGGCAAGATTTGCAGTTGGGAATGCTTCAGCTACAGGTGTTGTATTAGTTCCAACGTAGTATGTATTAAGTGTATCTGAAGTAATTTTTAAATTGAAAGTCCAGAGAGCATTATCACCTTTCGCTCCGGGTAATATTCCGGTAGTATCAGCTTTTATCTGTGAAAGTTTATCTCCCGCGACGATTAAATTATCCGATGTAATTGTGAACTGTGCAAACAGGAAATGCGACCAAAATAAAACAATTATTGAAAATAGTATTTTCAAAATTATTAATTTTTAGCTTTAAAATTTGCAAGACGCATCTCAAGAAAATTTTTGAAATCGTAATCCGAGTAATCGTAAATCTTATCAAAATATTCTGATGCTTTTGCTTTGTCACCTTTGCGATAATAAATTTTACCTAACTCAAAGTACGAGTGTGGTATATGCCATATTTCTACATTAGGCTGTAATGTAACAGTCTTATTAAAATATTCCGCAGCCTTTGTTAAATCTTTTTTCATAAGATAAGAATGTGCTGTATTTGAAAATAACACTGCTTTATCATCATCGGTTGTAAATTTGTTAACATATTCAGTGCTTAATAATTTTTCGAATAAGGTAACAGATTCATCTACCTTACCTGACTCGCGCATGTTCCATCCAAGAATAATAAGTGAATCTATATCCCGTAAAGGTTTTTGTATTCTCTCTTTGCAAAGCCGGTAAAAAATTTTCTCGGCTTCTCCGTCACGCTCTTCTATGAATTTATCTCTAACTTTACTATAACTTTCGATTGCTTTTGTTCTGTTGCCAAGCATATCGTAACATGTTCCTAATGAGTAGCAACTGATATTATACCTGTCTTCGCTGTTTACATATTTTATATGCTCTTCAAGACTTTTTACTGCATTAGCAAAATCATTCTTTTTAAAATACGCATTACCGAGTAATGCATAGGCGCCTTTTTTTATTTCATTTTGAAGTGAGTGAGTGTTTAGCTCTATGGCTTTATTTATCTCACTAATAGATTCATCCATCTTTCCGCGTTCCTGTAGCATCCCTGCAAGCACTAATCTGAATATTGGGCTCTCAGGATACTCAATACATAGCTGCTGCGCAATACTTACTGAAACATTGTTGTTATCTTCTTTTTCAGTTATTGAGGAGAGAGCATAATAAACTTTGGATTCAACCCGCGTGAATCTTCCTTTCTCCATTGAAGTCTTAAGTAAGTCGATACCGTTTTTTATATTACCGTCAAAGCCAATAATTGAAAGCAGCCATTGGAATTTTTCAGGTACAAATCCTATCGCTATTTTATATAAGCCAAGCCCCATGTATGCATCGTAATAATCGGGCTTCTTTTTAATAATCTCAGATAAAATTCTATAACCGTCGTTGCCGTTTGAGGCAGCTTTTAAAAGACTTTTGTTAAGATTTAATAATATCAATGAGCGGTAAGAATGTGTCAGTCCTTTGAAGTAAAGTGTTTCAATGTCGGTTTCATTTTTATCAAGCTTGTTATCGCAGAGTTCTAAAATTTTATCGGTAAGATCCATAAATTTATCGAACATCTTATCATCTCTGGTAGGAAGGGCGCGATAGTAATAAATTAATGACTGATAAAAATAACCTTTGATATCATCGGGATTGCTTTTCTGAATATTGATGAACTTAGTTTCAGCATCTTCGAACTTTAAATTGTAAACATCGTTAAGGCCTGAACGAATATCATCATCAATTCCTGCCGCAATGCCGGTAGAAAATATATTACCTGTAAAAGTTATAGAAAAAAGAAATAGAAGAGTTAAAAATTTATTTATCATATGAAAAATTGAACAACATTCACATCCAAAAAGTTACAAAAATTGTATCTTACAACTGAATTTACAAATGAGTATTTTTTAAAATGCACTATTATAAGAGACTTGCACAATATTTGAAGCCATATCTCAGACCATTGGTAATGGCTAATATATTTATGCTTTTAGTGGTTGTGTTCAGCCTGTTTTCACTTGTTGCAATTTTTCCTTTTGTGGACCTTCTGTTTAAAGAAAATCCGGTTCAGGTAAACACTCAAAATACAACATCTAAACAAGATTCGGTTCAAGTAACTACTCAAAATATCACTTCTTCGTCAGATATTAAAGACAGAATTACTTACAAATTAAGTATTTTTTTAGCTCAATATGATAAGCTGAATGTGCTTCTTTTCCTCTGCCTGGCAATCGTGCTGGCATTTGTGTTGAAAAATATTTTCTCGTTTATGCAAACTTATTATATGACCATCGTTGAGCAGGGAGTTTTAAAAGATTTGCGTTCCGATTTATACAAGCAGTATCTGCGTCTTCCTCTGGGATTTTTTACCGAAGAAAGAAAGGGAAATCTTATATCAAGAATTATTAACGATGTTCAGATAATGCGCGATTCATCCATCGCAGTTATTAATAGTGTATTCCGCGATCCACCTATGTTAATTCTATATGCAGTATTTCTGTTTATTATAAACTGGAAGCTTACATTAATAATTTTTTTAATTGCGCCCGTAACGGCATTAATACTTAGTAAAGTCGGCGATTCTTTAAAAAGAAGCAGCCAGCGCTCGCAGGAAAAAATTTCAAACATTACTTCCATACTGGATGAATCAATAGGCGCAATACGGATTGTTAAAGCATTCAACATGGAAAAATACGAGCAAGGAAGATTCGATACAGAGAACGAAAGATACAGATATGACATGACGAAACTCGAAAGAAAAAAGGCTTTAGGTTCTCCTATATCAGAATCAATCGGTATGATTACGATTGCAATAATTTTATATATTGTTGGGTATCAACTTATCACTAAAACAAGCACAATGACTCCCGGTACATTTATAGTGTACCTAATAACATTTTCGCAGATGATGCCTTCACTTAAATTGATAGGCCAGGTAACAAACAGCATAAAAGAAGGTTCCGCCGCATCTGAAAGAGTATTCGGTCTTATAGATATAAAACCCGACATACAGGATATTCCCGATGCAAAACCATTGAGTGATTTTAAAGAGTCAATTGAATTTAAAAACGTTAATTTTAAATACGAAAAGTCCGATGAGATTTTAAGAAATGTAAATCTTAAAATTAATAAAGGCGAAATTGTAGCTTTAGTAGGTCCAAGCGGTGCGGGGAAATCTACTTTGGTAGATTTAATTCCAAGATTTTACGATGTGCAATCAGGCGAAATTTCTATTGACGGTACAAATATAAAAAATGTAAAGTCAGGTGATTTAAGGAAGCTGATGGGAATCGTTACACAGGAAACTTTGTTATTCAATGATACAATCAGAAACAATATTGCATACGGTGAAAGCGAGATTCCATTGGATAGAATTATCGAAGCAGCAAAAGCTGCTAATGCACATAATTTTATTTCAAAAATTGATACAGGGTACGATACAATCATTGGTGATAGAGGAGTAAAGCTTTCCGGCGGCGAGAGGCAAAGGCTTTCAATTGCAAGAGCACTGTTGAAAAATCCACCAATATTAATTTTAGATGAAGCAACTTCATCGCTGGATACAGAGTCAGAAATTTTAGTTCAGCAGGCAATTGAAAGATTAATGGAAGGTAGAACTTCCATTGTAATTGCGCACAGATTATCCACTATAAAGAATGCAAATAAGATTGTAGTTATATCTAAAGGTGAAGTAGTTGAAACAGGCAAGCATTCTGATTTACTCGCGAAGGATGGAATTTACAGTAAGCTTCACAACATTCAATTCAAGTATCAGGAATTTAAAGGATGACGGTATCGGGATTTACGATTATAAGGAACGGAGTTCTGTATGCCTATCCGTTTAAAGAAGCTATTCTTTCCGTACTCCCTTTATGCGATGAGTTTATTGTGAACGTAGGAAAATCTGATGATAATACTTTAGAAATTGTTAAGAGTATTAATGATGATAGAATAAAAATTTTTGAATCCGAATGGGATATGAGTATCCGAGAGGGCGGAAAAGTCCTTTCAATAGAAACGAACAAAGCGCTGGAAAGATGCACAGGTGATTGGAGATTTTATATTCAGTCAGATGAAGTTCTTCATGAAAAATATATTCCCGAAGTTAAGTCAAAGATGATCTTACATTTGAAGGACGATGAAGTTGAAGGATTGAGATTCAGGTACAAACATTTTTATGGCAGCTACGATTACTATCAGGATAACTACAGAAATTGGTATATAAAAGAAGTGAGAGTCATAAAAAATAATCCTGATATAGCTTCAATGGGAGATGCGATGAATTTTGCGCATACTAATTATCAGAATGTAAAAGCAAAAGATATAGATGCAGAGATTTATCACTATGGCTGGGTAAGGCCGCCGGAAAACTTATTGAACAAGAGAATAAATTTTGAAAAACTTTATCATGATGATGATAAGGTAAATGAAGTTATAAATAAGATTTATAACTACGATGACTTAGGACATCTGAAGAAATTTAATGAGTCTCATCCGAGAGTTATGCAAGAACTCGTTAAGAATTCCGATTGGAATTTTGATGCACAGCTTGAAAAACAAAATCCCGAACTAATAAGAAAGCTCCTGATTTTTTTAGAGCCGGTACTAAAAAGATTAAAAAAATAATTTTACCTCAGTGATACATCTAGCAAAATTACGGCACAGATTAAACATTACGATATTAGTTTGTCTGACTATACAAGTTTTCTCTGTCAGTTTTTCGATTGCTGTTTCCTCAATTGCATTCGGAATCTGGGGCGGCCTATGGATAATCGAAGCGTTATTCCTCGACAAAAAAATAATCTATGATAAGGATACGTTCAGAGAGATAAAGTGGATAAACATTTTTATCGGCTTATATATTTTAATTGATTTGCTCTCGAGAATTTTTGCTTTCTATCCGGATGATGCTCTAATTGGGGTGAAACGAAATTTACTCTTCCTGATTTTCTTCGTATGTCTGATGAAGATTTACGACAAGAAAATTTTATTTAATCTTTTAATGGTAGTTTTAGTAATACAGGCGTTGATTTCCGTCGGCGAGCTTACTATGTATCTTTTGGCAATAAAAGACAGTCTGAAGGATAGAGCATTTGGTGAGATAAGAATCGACTATCTCGCTTATCCGCTTACAACAGGTGAAATAAAAATGCTGATATTTTTCTTCTTCTTCCCTCTGATATTTCTAAAAGGGAAGAGTATGTTTATGGATAAGAGAGTATTGATTGGCCTTCTCATCCCGATATTTATTTCTATGATGTTAACGCAATCAAGAAATGTATTTCTTGCATTGTTTGTATGCATGATTATCACGGGGTTAGTTGTAAATAGAAAATTTCTTCTGATATTTTTAGCAATTATTATTGTGGGTGGGTTTTTTCTTCCCGATAAATATACTGAACGAATAAAAAGTATAGTGCAAATCGAGCATCCAAGTAATTCATCTAGACTGCTTATGTGGCAGACGGGTTACAAAATGTTTATCAATAATCCTCTTCTGGGAGTCGGGGATAATAAAGTAATGGAAGTTTATGAATTCTACCGTCCTGAGCGTGGCGAAACTGAGCACTCGCATTTACACAGCAACATAATGATGATACTTGCAACGAACGGAATACTTGGCTTTATAGCATGGGTAGGTTTCTTCCTCATTATATTTTTAAAATATTTGAAAATATACAGGATGAATTTGCCTCCTGAATTTAAGCTGATGACATTAGGGTGTATATTGGTATTAATTTCTTTCCATATATCGGGAATTTTCGAGTGGAGCTACGGTGATGCAGAAGTATTTTCTGTTCTCTTTTTTATTTTATCTATACCTTTCAATATTTATAAATTCAATATTTCAACAACGTTTAAGTCGTACATTTATAATTGAATAGAAAGCCGAAAATTTTATTGACAAACGGCTCTGATATTTATTCGGGCGGTGAGTACTTTGTTCTTGAGTTTGGGAAAAAACTTAAAGAGCGTGGCTATGATGTCATAATCTGCTGCCATCCTGGAATTTTACTCTATGAAAAAGCAAAGAGCAATGGGATAAATTTGTTTGGAGTTGATTTCCCGGGTAAAGGTGAGATTGTAAAGTTTACAAAAATTATTTACAATTATATAAAGAAAAACAAAATTGATATAGTACATACGAATAATAATTATGATAGAACTGCAGCGGGTTTTGCAGCAAAATTTGCAGGTGCGGGACATATAACTATGAATCATTCTTATCACTCAATTTCCCATAATAT
>JBBRQV010000094.1:0-12375 GCA_038225955.1 Ignavibacteria bacterium
GGACCTTTCAACTCTTTATTCTATACTTTCCGGTGCTAACACTCTTACTTCAGGCATGGAGACTGCAAATAAGATTGACAAAATGGTAGAAGATATCGGGGAAAAAATAAAACAAAAAACTAAAAAAAACACTTTTACCCAGCCCATTGAGATGCAATTTCCTTCAGAAGATGACAGAGATTATGACATACTCAAAGGTTATGCACCGCTTCCGACTCAAAAAGGAGTAGATGTTATGAAAAAAAGAGAGGAGCGAAGACAAAACCAGGAATATAAGCCGGCTGATGTTTCAAATTTTGAGTGGAGGCTCCGAGTCGGCGGACAAAATGGAAATGGAGAAGAAGAAGAAGATTCGGAAAAAACACATGCCCGCCCTTCAACAAGAAGAATTGAACTGGTGAATTCACAAAAAATCTCAGATAATGATAAAGCAGGGGGGGCAAAACAAACCAAAGGCCCTTCTCCCTTTGAAACATTCGTAGGTGTTTTCGGGCAGGTGCAGAAAGTCGGCGGCGCTCTGAATACAATAATGAATAATCTTCACATCGGCGCAAACACATTTGTCGGAGGATTGATAAACGGATTCAATAATGCGCTTGGCATTATACAATCCATTGTGGAAGTTATACAGGCATTGCAGACAATCGGCTCGATTTTAAAATTACCTTTCTTTGCAGAGGGCGGTCACGTTCCGGGAGTGGGAGATACAGATTCCGTTCCGGCAATGCTTACACCGGGTGAGTTTGTTGTGAAGAAATCCGTTGTGAATAAAATGGGCTCGGGATTTTTTGAGTGGATGAACTGCGGGGGACTTACAAACTCGTATCATAACTTAAATCCATATAATGAAATTTATATGGCAGCGTAGATTGTTTTACTCTTTTGGTTACATAATTTTTTTTACAAATTTATAAACTTTAGGCACTAAATTTTTTAAATTCTAAAACTGCGGTTACGCTTCTGGCAAGTACGCATCCACCACTTATTATATAAGTATAAAATGTGAAGTAATTATGATTTCCCAAAAATGTATAAACACTACAAATCCATACGATTAGAATTAAAGTTTCGTTTATGACATTGTATTTTCCGTTCTTAACTACAGTTATACCGTTTATATCATATTTATCAAGTAATCTATTTACCCCATGATATTTTTTGCGAAGAATATTTATCGTATTCACTATTAATTCATTCAAACCTATTAATAAAATCATTAAAAGACATACGGGCAAAAGCTCCTCAAAAGCGAAGCCGCAAACGACACTTATCCAGAATAGCTTTTCAGGAAATTTATTTATGTAAGGCCACATATACTAAGGAAATTTTTCTAATAAATATGAATAAAAGATTTTTAATAAAAAATATCTATTTTTGCAATAAAAAAAAAAGGTAATATCAATACAAATGAATAACTTTCAAAATTTTAACATTAAGGAATTTTTTAATTTAGCCGGGTGGAATGCTATAGATGCAACGCTTCAGAATGTAAATAAAGGTCTAACTGAAAAAGATAAAAAAGCTCAGAGTTTAATTAGTAATCTATCGGTTTCACTTTCAGGATTGGATACTATATCAAACTTAGTTAATTCCAATATTCAAAATACTTCATCAAGCTTAGCTTTGTTCAATACGGGCTTTAGTATTCTGAATGCTAACCTATTAAATTCTGTCAGACTATTTAATCAAATTACAGAAGGCACAGGAAAATCCCGAGCAATGGCAGGCGCCTTAAAAGAAAATTTAGCAAACAATATAAATGTTGGCGGTTCCGGAGCAGGTACTAACGGAACAGGAGACCCGCTTGGTGATCCTGAAACTTATGATGACGAATTAAAGGATCTTATTTCTTTGAAAAAAAGAGTAACTACATTGAAATATGCAATGCGTGAAAAAGGATTTGTTAATTCATTAACAACCGGTTTTTCAATACGGAATCCGTTTTTATCATTGGGTCTTACAGGTGTATCAGGTGTAAACGCTGTATTAAATAACCAGCTTTTAATTGAAAAAAACCTTTGGAATAAAAAAACCGGTGAATTTATAAGCGATGAACTTCTTAAAGCTAATGTAGACAAAAATAAAATTTCTGAAATTAACTGGAGAAACCTTCCGGAAATAGATTGGGGAGATACGTCATCAGGAGCATTGTTAAGTATTCTGGGTATGAAAATTCCTAAATTTGATAATGCTTCAAAAGTCAATGATACTCATTCAGGTATTACGGGTGTTTATAATGACTACAGGGCTTCTACAGTACTTTCTCAAATTGAAGATGATGTCGATGAAAAAATAACTCAAAGAAAAAAGCAGATAGAATGGAATATAAAAAACCTTGTCGGAACCATTGATATTCTTCCTGTTGAAGTAATAAATAAAGTGACTGATGAAGAAATGAAAGAACTAATGAAGAAAGATCCTGCAAAAAAAGTAGATCGCCCCAAAAAAATTCCCGAAGCAAATGAAGAAGAATACTATAATATATTCAATAGAGATAGGGGAGTTGGCGCAGGGCAAAAAAGTAGTCAGAATAATAATAAGAATTTCGGTTTAAGTGCAGAACATACTATTTCAGACCGAGGATCAGGTGCGAATAAAACCGAAAAGCCCAAAGGACCTACCCCCTTTGAAACATTCGTAGGTGTATTCGGGCAGGTGCAGAAAGTCGGCGGCGCGCTGAATACAATAATGAATAACCTTCATATTGGCGCAAATACTTTTGTCGGAGGATTGATAAACGGATTCAATAATGCGCTTGGCATTATACAATCCATTGTGGAAGTTATACAGGCACTGCAGACAATCGGCTCGATTTTAAAATTACCTTTCTTTGCAGAGGGCGGTCACGTTCAGGGAGTGGGAGATACAGATTCCGTTCCGGCAATGCTTACACCGGGAGAGTTTGTTGTAAGAAAATCCGTTGTGAATAAAATCGGCTCAGGATTTTTTGAGTGGATGAATGGCGGGGGACTTACAAACTCGCTTGCAGGAATGAATGAACTTGAGGATGGGAAATATTTTGCTTTAGCGGCGTGAAGTTTTATCTTGTGGGGTTTCTTCATCGGGTTCATCGAGCAGACCGTACTAAGTAAATTTATTACATATATGATGTTCACATTTGGCTGAACATTCTATGAGAAAAAATTGCGATAGCGATTAGAAAGAAATCTACGTTCAAAAGGTATGAGTATAATTGCTATTCCAAAAAGAGTGTATCCTGTGGAATTCAAGTCAATACCGCCATAGATAATAAATGAACCTAATAAAAGGCAGAGAATCCAGATTGTCTTTGAAGGCGGGGGATATTTTTTTGTCTCCATAACTTATAAAATAATTTATAGCTTTTTTCAAATCAACACCATTCAACTAAATTTATGCCGGATAACAAAATAAAAAACGTTAATAATGATTTTTCAGCTTTATCAGATTCACTACAAAGTGTAAACCAAAAATTTGAATCTTTAAATAGCACTGTTGATAGACTTGAAAAAAAAATCAAAAATTCAAAATTAAATAATCAATTAGAGGATGATTTATTAGAGAATTTACCAAAGGCGATTTTAGCAGGCCTTGGAGGAATGGCAGGAGCAGAGGTTGGAATGCCACTTGTGGGTTCACTTCTTGGCACTTCCTTATATTACATTCTTGCTGATCTTATTAAAAATCCGCCAAAACAAAGTGTTTATCAATCCAATACTGGCAACGGATTTTTGAATGAATTTTTTACTACCTCTTCTAGCAACCCTTCGCATGGTAAAATTTATACTAATGATCAGATTCAAAATATAAATTCAAGTCTTGTAACAACACCTATGAGCTATATGCAAGATTTAAGTAAATTAATTGGAGATCCGGATTCAGGTTTTAAAGAATTTGACGTTGCAGGTAAAAAAATAAAATCAAGAATTGTAAGCTTTCAACAAATTTTTGATGAAAAACTTAAGAATTTTGGAGATAAAATATATGAGTCAATGTCTCCGGAAGCAAAGAAAAAAATAATTGAGCAAGGCAACTTGGCAATCTCTAACGGCGAGCATATTTATGATGACACATTTAATAAGAAACAAGAGAAGAAAAAGCAACAAACACAGAAACCCCGCAAGCAAAAAATCCGCAAGCCGCCAAAGTCGAAAACAAGCCCGGATGAAGATTTCGGAGATGAAAACTTAAATAAAGTTTACAACACAACAAAGTCAGCTTTAGAGCTTAACAATGCAAAGTTCGATAAATCGAAGCTCTTAATTGAATCCATCAATTTTGAGAATGCATATCTTGAGGCTTTCCATAAGGAGATTGATTTCAAAAAAGAAATCGGAACGCTTCAGGATGAGATGAATAAGCTTCAGGGTGAAGACCTTGAAACAATGAATAAAAAGCTTGGTCTTCAGACGGAAATAAATATGTTAAAGTCAACTGAAGTTAATAAGTTTTTAACCGATGAAGCCAATAAGATTGAAAACTTAGACCTCAGGGGAAGCCTTCTTCAGGTTGACGAACTTTTGAATGCCTTAGACGGAATTCAGAAACTTCTTGATAAAGGCGGTTTAGATATTGCTACTGAGAACTCACTGCTTAGAAGTAAGAAAGGTTATGAATCCTTATTAGCATCTAAAACTGAAAGGAAACCAATTGATTTAATCCCGATTGACCCGAATAAAAAAGGTGTAAAATCAACAAAAGATTTAGAGAAGTACAACAAGTTCATCAAAACTGTTGCAAGTAAAGAGAATATCAATTTGCTCAAACTTGCAGATGGTGCCGTTCAGGCATTTGGCAGTTCCATTGGTGGATTTTTCACGGCTCTTGCAAAGGGAGACTCAGGTGCATTCAGGCAGTTCATGAAAAGCATTGTAACCACTTTCCTTACTTCCGTTCAGGCAATGATTTTAGGTTCAAAAGCTGCAGCTGCGGCAAAATCCATTGGAACGTTTGGACTTTCGCTCATTACTGATGCTCCGCTTTTAGCCGCTGCATGGGTTGCGCTTGAAGCTGCAAAAGGATTTATTCAGGGACTCAATAAAGGGGGAATGGTTCAGGGCTACGGTGATTCGGATTCCGTGCCCGTGATGCTTACTCCGGGTGAGTTTGTAATCAGGAAAAATGTAGTCAATCAATTAGGCACAGACTTTCTGCACAGATTAAACGGCGGAAACAGTGTTGCATCTACAAGCTCGTTATATAATAAATCCCAGCAGAAAATAATTACTACGGAAAAAACTTACGTGATGGTGCCGGATACAATAAGCATCTACAGGCAGGGCAAAACAGGTTTTAATAAATCATTAAACAGAAGATTATTATAATGGCAATCACTGATATAAAAATATTATGCCGCGGATACAGCTGGTATGGAGTTGTACCGAGGGAAGAAATCTATAAAGCGAATTTTTTTTCGGGAATAAATCCGGCTCCGTTCACCGAGGAAATTGATTTAACGAATTTTCTCACGCAAAACGGAATGGGGAAGATAATATATGAATTCGATACTTCTGTTCAGTTAGGTGATGGAACGAATGAATTGTTTTTTGTTGCTTCGGATTTAAATCTCTCGCTTACAAATTTTAAAACTACTTCCAATGGCGATAGGCTATCGGATTATTTCAGAATAAATCAGGATACTTCTTTTATAAAATACAAAGTAAGTATTTACTATAAAAATAAATTGGTTTATCTGGGGATAATAGACCAGGACGGAATAGAGATTCCATTTGGGACAAGTAACGAGTCTGAAATAATACAGTGTAAAGTTTTAGGGTATGAAAAAGAATTTGTAGATTTTTACCAAAACGATTATCTAAAACCAAACTCAGATATAACTTGGGAGATAAACGGCAGTATGCCCTACGTTCAGTTCCAATCCAGCATCTCTAATGAGGGAGACCCTGAGCTTGTACGACCTGCAAGTTTATCTTTAAAAAAAGTTATTGCTGCAAATATGAGTAATACACTTTTACCGGAGAGCAGTATACGTCTTGAATATCCTATCTCGGAATATATAGTTGTTCAAACTCCATTTTTTTATAAAGCAGATAATACGCACGAATTAATCTGGGCAAAAACTTCTTATGAAAGAATTCAGTATGCAAATCATATTCAGGAAACAAAATGGAACTGGCTGAAAAGATTATGCAACGGAATGGGCTGGGTTATTTTTTTCTTTTTAGATAATGAAAATTTTTGTCTTGGGATAAAAAACAGGAGCAGCATAAATCTGCCCGGCACTAATTTAGAAGTAAGAAATTTTATAGATTTTAGAATTACAAAGGATAAATCTGACATGACTTATGATAATTTGGTAATTATAGACGGAACCTTAATTGGCTCTGACCACGCATTTTACAATAATGGAAATTTAAAAGGCGAGCAGTTAATAATTATGTCAGATTATAATAAACAAAATTTTAATACATCTTTTATTTCAGGCGTTAGTGTAGGCGGCAGTTACTCTTTGAATTTCAATAATCCATACATTCATTACTATAACGACGACGGAGATAATTTCAGATATTCAACGTTAACAAGCAGCGGCGATTCGACTCCCGATATTTCTCAAATATCAAAAAAGAGAACAATTTTTGTAGATACCGGTGATGCAGGAACTGAAGCACAGTTTGTAAATTTACAGAATAAAGCAAACGGCAGAGGATTTTCAATCGGCACGACTGATATAATTGAATCGGAAAGTGGTAAATGGTTAGTATATAAAGGCTGCTATGCAAATATGCTTTTACTAAGAGTAGGTGAAGAATGGCAAAGTTATTACCAGTATGTTAAAACCACTACGTTTGCGAATAATTTTGCAAAGTTCAGAAGCACTAAGCAAAATAAAAAATTTACCGGAAGGTATGCGGGGATAATCTTAAATCCTTTCCAGCAGTTTAAGCTGCTCAACGACCCTAATAATATTATTTCCGCGTTTGATACTTATTCGATTCATGGAATGTCAATCGATTTAGTTGAAGAGACTACTGAACTGGACCTTTATGTTTCAAAAACGTTTTCTTTTTAATCTAAGGAAATATTTTCCACGTGAAAAATTTAAAACAAAAAATTAAATGGCAAAAAAATATTTAAACGGATGGCAGGCTCCCAGTTTCACAATAGATAAAATAGGAATCAACAAAGTTATTGACCTTATGCTTCGATATGAGAGCTTCAATGAATATGTTGAAGAAAAATATATTGAGCACGAGCTTCTCGATGGCACAATTGTAGAAAAATTTCTCTATGCGAATTACTACTGGGAGCTGAACTACTCCGCGCTTGCAGAGAGCAGCGAGCTTCTGAAAATAAAAGCAATAATGAATTATCTTCAACAGGGCAAAACAGTGGACCTTAAGCCGCACAAAGAAATAGACAGAACTTTTGCAGTAACAACTGTAAAAGATAAATTATCCTTGGGCAGACACTATGGCGGAGTAACTGCTCCCGGAGAAAAAGATTTTAGCATTTCATTTAAAACAGTACGCCCGCTTACTTCTGCAGGAGCCTCAATTAACTGGGCAGAAATCGGTGAGACCGGAACGCCTGTCCGCGACGTCTTAAATCAATATTATTATCTCACCGACGAGGCAGGAAATTATATCATCGATGAATCCGGTAACGGCATCATCGCCAGCGTTGTAGAGGTAATTGACTACGATGAGTTTTGAGTGATAATTATAAGTAGGATGGTGAGTTATCCTTATGTATGTGCTCTACTCCGTCCCAACCCGTGCTGTAAGTCCCGCCTTGGCGGGATTTGGGGCGGAACGTACAAATCTCAAATCTTAAATCTGAATTCTTAAATTAAGAATTTCCCACCACACGATAATTTTTTGAACTAATTTTACCCTAATTTTATTCTAAATTACCAGAATAAATGAACAGGATAAAATCAATTCAGGAAATCTATAACGAAGCGAAAGCGTACGATTGTGTGCTCACAGTCGATGCCGCTCTTGCCCGCGGATTAAACCGCCTTATCCATACTCCGCGCTTCGGAGTTTTCGCCGTAACTCCACGGCAGCTTGCGCAAAAATATTCAGATATTCACTTCGATAAAATTTATTCCAAGTTTGAGTTCGTAAACATTGTTGCAAAGGAAACCGATAAGCCATTCAGGCTTGTTCACGCCCTCACAGAAAATATTTTAAACGTTTGGAACCAATCAGGACTGCTTGAGCTTACTGAAATTCATTTATCCGATGAAGTTAAAGAGCTGCTTCCGTACTTCGAAAAATATCCGATGCTTGAATACGCTGTGCAGTCTTTCAATGAAGATTTCTTTAACAATAAAAAAATAGCAGTAATAGGGAAAGAGTTTTTTAACGAGCTCGACTTGCAAGTCCTCCCGAAAAATATATTTTACGATGAGATAAACATTCTTACAAGTGAAGATTTTTCATTGGGAAAAACGTATGTTTTCGGGAATACAAAAACTCTCATTGATAACGTTGTAGGGCTTATTACGAGAGGAAACATGAATCACTCTGCAATTGTACTGGAGCCGAACTCAGATTACAATGTTCTGCTGCAGACACGATTGAAAGAGAATGGAATAGATGTGCTTGTTAAAACTTCTTACACTGAAAATCTTATCGTGAGATTTATGCTTGGTCTTATTGAAAATTCTTTCGGAAACGATTTGCTTAAGGCAAAGGATTTAAAAGAGGCAGGGAAGTTTTTCGGATTTGAGATTGATTCAACGATGGATAATTATAATCTCGAAGTCGTAATAAATTCTACAAAGGATAAAAACCTCAAAGCTCTCTATAAAATAATGAGCGATGCAGGTAAGTTTACTTTCAAAAAATTCACAGATGAATTAATAGATAAATTTGAGAGTACTGAGCTAAACGAATTCAATGTTTTACTCGATAAGCTGAGTTTCTTCAATGAAAATGTCACCGAAGAAAATTTAATAGAGCTTAAATATATTCTCGAGAACTTTGATGTTGACCTATCCTCAAAAAGAGATGGATTACTTTTTGTTGATGCAAAAAACTCTGCATTTGTAAATCGTGAAGTTGTGATTTATCTTGGGCTTGATGAAAGCTGGTCAATCTCTACCAATGAGAAACAATACCTTGATAAAAACCGTGAAGATAAAATTAATTTAAAAAAGTTTGAAATTCTCATACAGCAGGGAAGCGAGCGATTGTATTTTACTCAGGAGATAAAAGATAATAAAGAGGTTTTACCTGCTCCGTATTTTTCTATAATTGAAAACAGAACAATTGCAGATTTCAAAGATAGAATTTTCAATCATGAATTTATATCGGGAGAAAATATTCCTGCAGTTCCTCTCCGTGAAATTAATACAGAGGAAGAAGTTGAAACTGATGAAATAAGCATTGCTCCTACGGGATTAAAAAGATTTGTTCTCTGTCCCGCAAAATATTTTTATGATACCGTTACGCCTCCCACAGATGCTCCTCATTTTTTAAAAGGGAATCTGCTTCACGAGTTCGCTGAACTTTACTTCCAACACCCGGATTTTTGCAAAGAGAATTATGCGAAGATTATGGATTATATTCTGAAGAAGTTTTCAAATGTTATTATGAAATCCGAAATCGATATTGAACGTACGAATTTTAAAATCGCTATGGATAACGTGATGAGTTTTCTTAATACAAATCCAATTGAGAAAATTTTATTAGAGCAGGATGTGAAAACCAATAACGAAATGATGGAGAGTTTTAAAAAGAAAAAAATATACGATTATACTGAGAAAGATTTGCCTAAAGATTTTATCGTAAAAGGAAGAGTTGATCTCCGCGATAAAAAAACTATAGTTGATTACAAAAGCGGAAGCAACCGCTATAAAGTAACAGATTTACCTATGCTTACCAATATAGATTACATAATTGGAAACGAAAAAACCGATTTTGACTTTCAGGCGATTTCCTACATCGCTGCTTTGCAAAACGAAAACATTACGGGAAATAAATCAACCGGTAACTTAAAATTTATTTATAACTATGTACTTGCAAACAAAAAAAACTTACTTGATGAAAGATTGCGCGTAGAAAATAATTTAACTGAATTTACCTATATAGATTTGAATTTTGTTCAGTATCTTCTAACTGAAAATTGTTACTTATATATTAAAGAAACTATTAAACCTGAGCTTCGAAGATACTTAGACTTCCTCGATTTCTCGGGTTACAAAGATATTTTTGAAGATGTAATCGAAATTAATTTCTATGATAAAGAATCTGTTGTGAATAATTTATCCTCGAAGCTTATCAAAGCTCATCAGCGTGCAGGGCTTTCGTTCGGGGATTTTAATAAGAAGCTTGAGAAAGTGTATCTGGAAGATTTGTATAAGCTCACTGCAATATTTTATCGTATAAGATGTAATGAGGGATTAATATTTAAAGATGATGTGAAAAAGTTTTTAGATTTTGTGAAAGAAAAGCTAGGAGAGTTGAATTCATATCGCAGAAGCAATTTTCCCGCTTCTCCTATTTTTGAAAGCAATCAAATTTGTAAAGACTGCGATTACTTAAATATCTGCAAAGGGAATTTACTGTGGAATTAACTTAACTTGAGAATTAGGTTTTATCCTGGATTATACATTTTTTAAACTCTTAAATGAGTCGAGAAAAAGAACGCTTCTCAATACGTTGGTTGCAGAAGAAATAATTAAAATTGTAAAATAAAATATGCTAACTAAAAAAAGAGAATCAATTATTGAAAGCGGGCAATATACTCTTGCTCCTTTCTGGAGAAGATTTATTGCTCTGATGGTGGATTTAACAATAATATTTTACGGATATTATTTTATATCAAAATTTTTTAGTGCCATAGGATATGAGATTGAAAAAATTGATTTCGTAAATCTTGCCCATGTTGAGCTTGAGTCCACAACAATGTCTCACACTACATTGGAGATTTTAAAAGTTGTACTTGGCCTAATGCCTGCAATTTATTTTTCATTAATGTTCTTTCTTACCAACGGACTGACGGTTGGAAAATTTCTTCTTCGCATAAGAGTTGTATCTTTGTATCATCATCGGATTGGTTATTGGCATTGCTTTGAGAGAAGCCTCGGCTATGCAGCTTCCGTACTTGAGCTGGGACTTGGATTTGTTCAGGCATTCTGGAATCCAAACCGAATGGCTCTTCACGATAAAATCGGAGAGACAATTGTAGTTAGGATAGAAAAAAAGAAAAAAGAAATTATAGAAGAGGAAGAAGATGCCTGAGTATAGAAAGTTACTTCCCAATGAAAGTAAGAAGTATAGAGAGCTTCGACTCGAAGCATTGAAAAATCACCCGTTGAGTTTTGGTCCTATGTACGAAACAGAGATAAAGAAAAAAAAACTTTATTTTGAATCGCTGATTGAAAAACAGGAAGGAATTGAAAATATATTTGGCGCATTTGATGAGGGAAAACTTATTGGTACGTGCTTTTTTTCACAGGAGGAATATGAAGTAAGAAATCATTGGGGACAGCTTATACAGGTTTACGTAGCAAATGATTACAGAGGGAAAAATATTGCTTATGATTTAATGAGGTTTGTAATAAATAAAGTTTTTGAAAATCCTAAAATAAAATATCTTACATTGGGAGTTGCAGAGGGAAATGTGCCTGCATATAATTTGTATAAGAAGCTTGGCTTCGTGGAGTTTGGTTTGCAAAAAGATTACATGAGAAAAAATGGAGTAAGCGTGAATGAAATTTTTATGAGACTGGAGAGAGGATGAGGGTCGATTAGAAAAAATGAAATACTTTAATCTTTCTAAATATAAAGAGAAGAGACAAGAGCTTAGGCATAATTCTCCTAAAGCAGAGCAAATGCTGTGGGCGAAATTGAAGGATAGTAATTTTTTAGATTTGAAATTCAGAAGGCAGCACGGGATTGGAAGATATGTAGTAGATTTTTATTGTGCAAAGGTAAGACTTGTGATTGAGGTGGATGGTGATTCTCATTTTACTGAAGATGCAGTTGAATATGATAAAATAAGAACTCAGTATTTTAATATTCAAAGAATAACTGTTTTAAGATTTACAAATAATGATGTTTATAAAAATATGAATGGAGTACTTGAGAGTATTCAAAAATTTATAGAGCACCACCCCCTACCCCCTCCTTAGAAAAAGGAGGGGGCTTGAGTTGAATGTGTGAGAGCAATTAAAGTTTGTTTGGTATTTATAGAATTACTTTTGAATTACATTTAGAAAATGAGTGTGCTTGAAGTTCTGGAGAGTATGCAAAAAATTATTGAAGACCACCCCCTCCTTAGAAAAAGGAGGGGGCTTGAGTTGAATGTACGAGAGCAAATAAAGTTTGTTTGGTATTTATAGAATTACTTTTGAATTACATTTAGAAAATGAGTGTGCTTGAAGTTCTGGAGAGTATGCAAAAAATTATTGAAGACCACCCC
>JBBRQV010000095.1:0-12334 GCA_038225955.1 Ignavibacteria bacterium
TCAAGAGCTGGTTGATTTAAAAAATAAAGATATTACTTTTCTTCATCTGCGTGAAGATTCTAATGAAGAGTTTGAAGATAAAATGTCAGACGACGAAAAAAAATGTCTTGATGAAATAAAAGATAATCTGAAAGATGTAAGCGTTAAGTTTGAATTTGCAAAATGTGAGAACGTTGCTGATGCAATAGAAGATTATGTGCACAAACTGAATATTGATTTAATTGTAGTATCAAAAAAGAAAAGAAATTTTTTAGATAATCTTTTCCATAAAAGTATTTCGAAAAAACTTGCTTGCCATACGGATATTCCTTTGCTTGCACTTCATAAATAAATTACAAAGTTTAAATAGTATATGGCGGAAAAACTGTATCTGATTGACGCAATGGCGATGATCTATCGCGCTTATTTTGGGTTAATCTCAAACCCCTTAATAAATTCAAAAGGCAAGAATGTTTCTGCCGTATCCGGATTTCTAAGTTCACTCATAAAAATCCTTGAGGAAGAGAAGCCCGAGCATATTGCAGTCTGCTGCGATACTGCAAAGCCTACGTTCAGACATAAAATGTTTCCTCAATATAAGGCGCAGAGAGCAGAGATTCCTTCTGATATGCCGTGGCAGATAGATATGTGCAAAAAAGTAATCCGCGCTATGAACATTCCCATGATAGAGCTTGACGGATATGAGGCTGATGATATAATCGGAACACTCGCCCGACAAGCGGAAAAGGAAAAAGCCGAGACGTATATGGTTACTCCCGATAAAGATTATATGCAGTTGGTGACATCAAAAATATTTATGTACAAGCCTGCAAGAAATGTTTACGGAAATAAAATAGTAGAAAAAGAAATTGTAGGTATAGAGGCTGTTCATAAAAAGTTCGGAGTGCACCCTGAAAAAGTAATTGATGTGCTTGGGTTGATGGGTGACGCCTCGGATAATATTCCCGGAGTGAAAGGCGTCGGAGAAAAAACTGCTACCGCGTTAATACAGGAGTACGGCACAATAGAAGACTTATATAAAAATATTGAGAAGATTACGAAACCAAAGTTGAAAGAAAATCTTCTTCTTAATAAAGAGATGGCATTGCTCTCGAAGATATTGGTTACAATAGATACAAACGTTCCGCTTGATGTAAATTTTCATAACCTGAATAAAAAAGATATTGATGTAGATAAAGTAGTTGAGTTGATGGCTGAGCTTGAGTTCAAAACTCTGCTTAAAAAAATTGTCAAAGATAAACTTCCCGGTACAGGGGCGGATATATTAAAAGAAGTAAAAGAAACACAGGGTGAAGATAAGACTGACGGGAAATCACAGGAGAAGGGCAACAGACGAATTGAAAATTATGATTCAATAGTAGTAAACATAGAAGAGAAACCTAAAGTAATAAAAACAATTAAAGATGTTGAGCATAAGTATTATACTATTAAAGATGAGAAGGATTTTAAAGATTTTTTAAAGAAGCTGAAGAACGAACCTTTAATTTCATTCGATACGGAAACCGATGCAAAGGACTGCATGACATGTAATATAGTGGGAATGTCTTTTGCGTGGAGAGAGCATGAAGGGTATTACATTCCTATTCTTCACAAGGCTCCGACAGCAAAATCTTTATTCGATAATGAAAAGGGAAACCAGAATACAATCGGTGTTGAATTAAAAGCAGCAGTCGAAGGTGTAAGAGCCTCTCTTGAAAGCAAAAAAGTAAAGAAGATAGGACAGAATATAAAGTACGATTACATGGTAATGAAGAACCTTGGAGTCATAATGGAAAATTTATATTTTGATACGCTGATTGGTTCGTTTATTTTTAGTCCCGATGGTCATCATGATATGGATACACTATCTGAAAAGTATCTGAGCTACAAACCGATTTCAATAACAGAATTAATCGGCACGGGTAAAGAGCAAAGTTCTATGGATAAGATAGATGTTGAGATAGTTTCCGAATACGCTGCAGAAGATGCCGATGTAACGCTCGGACTTTTTCATAAGATAAAATACGAGCTGCAAAAAATAAATATGTACAAGTTCTGCGAAGAGATAGATTTCCCATTGGTAAAAGTTCTTGCAGAAATGGAATACGAAGGTGTAAAAATTGATCCGAAGATTTTAAAAGATTTGGATAAAACTGCCGATAAAATGATAGTGGAACTGGAAGCAGGTATATATAAAGAAGCGGGAGTAAAATTTAATATCGGTTCAACAAAGCAGCTGCAAAGTATCTTATTCGAAAAGTTAAAACTCTCTACAGGAAGAAAAACAAAAACAGGTTACTCTACAGATAGCAAAGTGTTAGAAGATTTAAGATTCCAACATGCAATTGTTCCTATGATACTTGATTACAGAATGGTAACAAAAATAAAATCAACGTACCTACTCGGACTTATGGCAGCAGTGAATAGTAAAACAGGAAGAGTGCATACAAGCTTTAACCAATGCGTTGCAGTTACAGGAAGGCTGTCAAGCTTAAATCCGAATTTGCAGAATATTCCTATAAGAACTGAAATGGGAAGAAGCATTCGTAAAGCTTTTGTACCGAAAGACAGCACGTTCAAAATTTTATCAGCAGATTATTCACAGATTGAATTAAGAATTATGGCGCACTATGCAAACGATGAAAACATGATTAAGGCGTTCAAAAATAATCACGATATTCACACAGAGACTGCTATGAGAATTTTCAAGCTTACTAATAAAGCAGATATGACTCCGAACCACAGAAGAAAAGCGAAAGAAGTTAACTTCGGAATTATTTACGGCATCGGCGCATTCGGATTAGCAAGCAGACTTGAAATAAAAAATTCAGATGCAAAGGAAATTATTGACAGATATTTCTCTGAGTATCCGAGAGTAAGGGAGTATATGGAAAATACAAAAGAGTTTGCCCGGACTGCGGGATATGTGGAAACAATGAAAGGCAGAAGAAGATACTTGAAGCAAATTAATAATCAGAATGCAACTGCCCGCGCAGAAGATGAACGCGCTGCTATCAATATGCCTATACAGGGCACAGCTGCCGATATGATAAAAATTGCCATGATAAATATTTACAATGAATTTGAGAAGAAGAAATTGAAATCAAGAATGATGCTGCAGGTGCATGATGAGCTTGTATTCGAAGTTAAGAAAGATGAACTGGAAACAGTAAAAAAAATTGTATCTGATAAAATGAGAAATGCGATTAAGCTTAACGTGCCTGTTGAGGTTGAAATAGGTGTTGGCGATACGTGGTTTGATGCGCATTAATTTTTTAAATAATAGATGAGATTATCTACCTCAGAAATATCAATTATAAAATCTTCAATTCATCTTTTTGATGGTACAGCAAAAGTATATTTATTCGGCTCCAGAGTAGATGATAAATTGAAGGGTGGGGATATAGATATATTAGTCCTCTCGGAAAAAATAAATCAAGCAGATTCGTATTTAATAAAGGCGAAAATTTTTGAAAGTTTGGAAGAACAAAAGATAGATTTAGTTATTAAGGAAAACATAGATGACTCGTTTTCTAAACGTATTTTTAATACACGCATTGTGTTATAGCTATAGTAAAAAATAAAATTAAACAGTGTCACAGATTTTATCCAGATTTATAGAATGCATAGTTTACAAAGAAACTGACTTTGATTTTAAGTTCTTATGCTTAAAGAGAAGTGATGACTCAAGGGTTCATCCCGGAATATGGCAGATTGTAACTGCTAAAATAGATGAAAGTGAGAAGGCATACGAAACTGCAAGACGAGAAGTAATAGAAGAGACAGGATTAGCCCCAATAGATTTGTTCGTTGCTCCGGGAGTAAATCAATTCTATAATGCAATGGATGATTCCGTGAATTTCATCTCGGTGTTCATTGCAAGAGTAGATTCCGAAGATGTGAAAATCTCTTATGAACACTCGGCGTTTGAATGGCTCTCTATAGAAGACATGATTGGAAGAGTTCATTGGGCAAATCAGAAAAAAATATTGCAGGAAGTTTATGAACATCTGAAATACGAAGACCTTTTTAAAACACTCAAAAAAATAGTTTAAAATAAAATAAAGTTTATGATAATTGTAACAGGTGGAGCAGGATTTATAGGCAGCGCTCTTGTATGGAGATTAAATCAGCTTGGAGTTGAAGATATTTTCATCGTTGATGAATTCGGTAAAGACGATAAATATAAAAATCTTTTGAATCTTAAATTTTATGATTTAATAGATAAAGAAGAGTTCGGACATATAATTTCTCAAAATGATGACTTCCTCAAACAAAACAAAATCGATACCGTATTCCACCTTGGAGCGTGCAGTGCAACTACTGAGCAGGACCTGCGATACTTATTAATAAACAATTACGAATACACAAAATATCTCTGCGGAATTTCCGTCGCTAATAATATTCGTTTCATCTATGCATCTTCTGCTGCTACATACGGAGACGGCTCAATGGGATATAACGATGACGAGAAAAAATTAGGCTCGCTGCGTCCGCTTAATAAATACGGTTACTCAAAACATTTATTTGATATGTGGGCTTTGCGTAACGGCTATTTAAATTCAGTCGTCGGCTTAAAATATTTTAACGTGTATGGACCGAATGAATATCACAAAGAAGATATGCGCAGCATGGTTGCAAAAGCATTTGACCAGATAAAAGAAACAGGAAAGGTTTTTTTATTTAAAACAGATTCGGATAAATACGGCGATGGCGAGCAGAAGCGTGACTTCATCTATGTAAAGGATGCAGTGGATATGACTCTTCACTTCTGGCAGAATAAAATTTACAGCGGAATATATAACGTCGGTACAGGCGAGGCAAGCAGTTTTAATTCGCTAATAAAACCTGTCTTCAAAGCAATGAACTTACCTGAGAATATTGAGTACTTCGATATGCCGGAAATATTAAAAGGGAAGTACCAGGATTTTACACAGGCAGATATGAATAAATTAAGAAACACGGGATATTCAAAAGAGATTACAAAAGTTGAAGATGCCGTTATCGATTACGTTGGAAATTATATGAACACATCAGACCCTCATTTGAAATAATGATACAATAATTGAGTAACAAAAATCTTCTATCTTTACATTCAGGATTTATATAATTTTATACACCATTATAAAACTTCACCACAATGAAAAAAACTATTTTTCTACTATTAATATTATTTATTTCAGGCTCATCTGTTTTCTCGCAGAATCTGCCGCATTATATGACGGATGCTGAAAAAGAGCTTCTGAAAACTTATCATTACCCAACAAATTTAGAAAAAGATAATAATCCTCCGCCTTCTCCGTTAAGAACTATGGCAGAGTGGGAAGAGTGTCAGGGCTTTGTTATTAAGTGGACACAGTTTACATCAATCTTAACAGAGATAGTCAGATACGGATGTCAGGAAGGATTAGTTTATATTCTTACAACCGATTCTGCAACTGTAAAGACAACTTTAACAAACTCATCTATTCCGTTAACCAATATCAGATTTTTAAAAGGATATACAACAGGTAATAATACAATCTGGTCGCGTGACTACGGTCCTTGGGCTGCTTACTCAGGTGTTGCAGACAGCTTAAAACTTATCGATTGGATTTACAACAGACCACGCCCCGGCGATGACACTAATTCAGTTACCATTGGGCAATTCTTAAATGTACCTGTTTACCGTACTTTGATTGCTCCCAATGATTTAGTTCATACAGGCGGAAATTTTATGTGTGACGGTAACGGAACGGGATTTTCCTCTAAATTAATAATGACAGATAACGGTGCGGGTAATTCATTCGGAGTTACAGTTAAAACTCAGGACCAGATAAAATCTATAATGTATAACTGGATGGGAATAATACCTAACCGATATGTAATGATGGAAACTTTACCCTATGACCAGATACATCACATCGATATGCATATAAAACTTATTGATGAAGAAACTCTTTTAGTTTCACAATATCCTGCAGGTGTTGCCGACGGTCCGCAAATCGAATTAAACTTACAAGCTATACTCGCAAATTATACAACATGCTATGGCAAGCCGTACAAGGTTGTAAGAATCCCTGCTCCACCTTCAGCAAATGGACTATATCCTCCATCAGCAAACGCAGATTATAGAACTTACACAAACTCTCTAATAATAAATAAAACTGTTCTTGTCCCTCTTTATGCTGCTCAATACGATACAACTGCATTAAGGATTTACAGACAGGCAATGCCGGGTTATAAAATTTATGGAATAGATTGTAATGCAATCATTCCGTCACTTGGAGCAATACATTGCATCACAAAAGAAATTGGTGTTAATGAGCCTGTATTTATTTCTCACTCGGCTATAAGAGATAATCAGTTTACAACTGCGCAGCAGGTCAAGGCTTACATCAAAACAAAGACAGGTGTTTCATCCGCAAAAGTTTTCTATAGAACTGACACAACTGCTGCATATTCGCAAATAGCAATGAGCCCTTCAGTGGGTGATACCTTCACTGCAAGCATTCCCGGACAGCCCGTTGGTACAAGCATTTACTATTATATCTCAGGTACATCTACCAGCAACAGAACAGTTACAAAACCGTCAACTGCGCCGACAGGATATAATAAATATAAAATTTTACCACCGACAGGAATTACAGGTAACACAACAGAAGTAACATCGTACAGCTTACAGCAGAATTTTCCAAATCCGTTCAATCCTGAAACAAAAATAAATTACACTTTGCCTAAGAGTGATTTTGTTGCTCTGAAAGTATATGATTTAAACGGAAAAGAAATTTCTACATTGGTAAATTTCTATCAGACAGCCGGTGAATATAATTTTACTTTCGACGGAAGCAAACTTTCATCGGGAGTTTATTTCTACCGCTTGCAGGCAGGAAGTTTCTCGCAGTATAAATCAATGATACTATTGAAATAAATGAAATAAAAATTTTCCACTCCCTTCGCAAAAACGGAGGGAGATTATTTATAATCTAAAGGATACCATTTGTCTTCCCCAGACATAGAAAAAATAGAAAGTCTTATCTCCCGTGTAATGGCGTTGAAAGATGCCTCGCCGCAAACAACTTTAAAGAATGCCGAAGAATTATTAAAACTCTCGACTGAAGCGAATTTTCCGAGGGGACTTTCTGCAGGGCATTTTCTTAAAGGCTATGCTAATTACAAAATGTCGAATTTTGTTTCCGCACGTTATTCATTAATTGAAGCGGCTTCAATATGTGAAAAAATCGGTGACGACCTCGGGCAATCAAGCGCTCAGAATATCATCGGACAAACTTATTATTTTGAGGGGGAGTTCAATAAGGCATTAGAGTACAATACGCAAAGCCTTGAATTGCGGGAGAAGCATAACCATAAAGAAGGTATCGCTCACAACTATAATAACTTTGCAAATATTTATATTTCATTGGGGGATAATCCTGCTGCAGTTGATTACTACCAGCGGGCTCTTACAATTTTTCAGGAGGTAAATGATGAGTATGCTACAGGAATGGTATACAATAATATGGGCGCTATGTATTTCAGGCTTGATGATCTTGATAAAGCATTGGAGCTTTTTAATAAGACTTTAGAAATTTCCGAAAGAGTTAATCACAGACACTTGTATGCTACTTCTCTTAACAACGTAGCAAATGTTTATCACAGTCAGGAAAAAAATGAAGAGAGCATTGAAATCGATTTGAAGGCTTTGGAAATCCAAAGACAGATAGGTGATAGATACGGCGAGGCATTAAGCCTCGGAAATCTTGGCGCTACTTACAACTCATTAGGCATTAATGATAAAGCAATTGACTGCCTTACCGAAAGTATTTCAATGCGTCAGACAATAGGAGATAAAACAGGAGAATCAGAAGCGAGTTTGGAACTGGGTAAGCTTTATATGAAGCTTAAAAAACCTCAGAGAGCGAAAACGTTTATAGAGAATGCTATTGAAATAGCGGAGTCACTGAAACTTTACTCGCACCTTTCCACATGCCACAGTGTTTACTCTGAGCTTCTTGAGAGCACGGGCGAATTTGATAAAGCGTTAAAGCAGTACAAATTATTTTATGAATACTGGAAGCAGGTTTTCAGTGATGAGTCAGATAAAAAAATGAAGAACCTTCAGGTACTTTATGAAGTTGATAAGCAGAAAAAGGAAACGGAAATTTATAGGTTGAAAAACATCGAGCTTGCTGAACTTAATATGGAAAAGAATGAATTCCTCGGTATTGCTGCGCACGATTTAAAAAATCCACTGACCGGAATTATTCTCAATACATCTACAATAAGAAGGAGCATTGATAAATTTTCAAAAGAAGATGTAATAAAACGTATAGGTAAAATTGAGCTTACGGCAGAGAGAATGCAGATGATTATTAAAAATATGCTCGATATAAATGCGATTGAACAGGGAAGATTGAATCTTCATTATGAAGAATTTGATATTAAAATTTTATTGAAAAAGGTGATTGAAGAGTTTACTGCCCACGCAACATTAAAATCAATAAAAATAAATTTCGAGAGCAACGATGATAAAGTAATTTTAAAAACTGATGGAAGTTCGCTGACAGAAATAATAGAGAACCTAGTCTCCAATGCTGTCAAGTACTCGCCGCATGGGAAAACAGTTCACATAAAATGCTTCAAAGAAAATGAAACTTCTGTAATTGAAATAAAAGATGAAGGGCAAGGTTTTACTGAACTGGATAAGAAAAGTGTGTTTCAAAAATTTGCGCGGCTTAGCGCGAAACCGACCGGAGGAGAGCATTCAACCGGTCTTGGTTTATCAATCGTAAAAAAACTTACCGATATATTGGGCGGTGAAATTACGTTTGAATCAGAGCCGAACAAAGGCTCAACATTCAAACTTTCATTTAAAGCTTCTTAATTTTTTGTATATTCTTCTTCGTCGAATTCTTCCTCATCTTCAAATTCCTTAGTCAGAAAAATTTCCACCAATACGCTATCTTCAGAGAAAACAAAATTCCTGTCTTCAACAACAAACTCTTCCATATTTAACTCTACAGTATCATTAATATCTGGTAGCGGAATGCTGTTTTCAGTAGTTATGGTTTTTACAATTCCCATTTCTCCGTGGAAGTCTATTTGAACTCTCATATTTTATTGAATTAAATTTGTCCTAAAATAGTAAATAAAAGGATTAATATACATACAAACTTAGTGATATTGACATTATTTTTCCATCAGTAGTTTTACTTGCTTCACAACATTTTCAACTGTAAATCCAAACTCTTTAAATATTTGTTCCGCTGGTGCTGATTCGCCGAACCTGTCTATTCCAATCATCATTCCTTCATCACCAAAATATTTATGCCAGCCCAGAGATGATGCAGCTTCAATTACAATTCTTTTCTTAACATCTTTTGGAAATACAGATTGCTTATACTCGTTTGATTGCTTCTCAAATAATTCCCATGAAGGCATGCTTACAACTCGCGCCTGTATATTTTCTTTTGATAGAGCCTCTGCTCCTTTAACTGCAAGCTGAACTTCAGAGCCTGTTGCAATTAAAATTACATCCGGTTTTCCATTGCTATCCGATAAAATATATGCGCCCTTCAATGCGCCGTCGGCAGAACCCAATTTGCTTCTACCAAATGTAGGGACTTTCTGTCTCGTCAAAACTATTGCAGTGGGTCCGTTATTTTCAATTGCAGATTGCCATGCATAGGCAGTTTCGTTTGCATCGGCAGGACGTATTACAGTCATGTCCGGAATTGAACGTAAGCTTATCAACTGCTCAATCGGTTGGTGAGTTGTGCCGTCTTCACCAAGTCCTACGCTATCATGTGTGAAAACAAAAATCGAACGCAGCTTCATAATAGATGCAAGTCGTATAGCGGGCTTCATATAGTCGGAGAAAATCAGAAATGTTGCGCCGAATGCAATAATTCCCGGGGTAAGGTTCATTCCGTTAAGCTCTGCGCCCATCGAGTGCTCGCGAACACCGAAGTGAAAATTTCTTCCTGTATTATTATCCGTTGTGAAAGCTTCGGAATCTTTTATCCACGTATCTGTCGAAGGAGCAAGGTCAGCAGAGCCGCCAACGAGTAAAGGGAAATGCGCAGCTAAAGCATTAATAACTTGTCCCGAGGCCTTTCTTGTTTCAAGTCCTTTTTCATCTGCATTAAATACAGGCAGAATTTTCTTCCAGTCAATGTCAATTTTATTTTTGCAAGCGTTCTCGTATTCAGCAGCAAGTTCTGGATATTTTGTTTTGTATTCAGAGTATTTTTTATTCCATTCATTATTCAACTCAACATTTTTCTCAACTGTCTTTTTATAGAAATCATAAACTTCCTGCGGTACGTAGAAAAATTTCTCCGGATCGCATCCCAAAGCAATTTTTGTAAGCTTTACTTCTTCCTCTCCAAGAGGGGAGCCGTGCACGCCGGGTGAATCTACTTTATTCGGACTACCGAATCCTATGTGAGTTCTTACTTTTATCAGCGAAGGTTTTTCCGTCTCATCAATGGCACTTTCAACTGCTTTTGTTAGCGCAGCAACATCGTTGCCGTCTTCTACAATAAGCACCTGCCATCCGTAAGATTCAAATCTTTTTGCCGTATCATCGGTAAAAGTTATTTCAGTTTTACCCTCTATGGAAATATGATTGTCATCATAGAAATAAATTAAATTACCGAGTTTCAAATGCCCTGCGAATGAAGCAGATTCAGCGGTAATCCCTTCCATTAAATCGCCGTCACTGCATATTCCAAAAATTCTATAATTGAAAATATCGAAGTCAGGTTTATTGTAACGCGCCGCAAGAAATTTTTGCCCGACTGCCATCCCGACGCCGTTAACAAATCCCTGCCCAAGCGGTCCGGTTGTAGTTTCAATTCCGGGAGTTAGCCCGTGCTCAGGATGCCCGGGGGTAATGCTATGAAGCTGGCGGAAATTTTTTAAATCATCGATTGAAATTTTATACCCTGTGAGATGAAGAATGCTATATTGAAGCATGCATCCGTGTCCTGCCGACAGCACAAATCTATCGCGGTTAAGCCATTGAGTATCGTTCGGATTGTAACGCAATATTTTCGACCATAATACATGCGCCATTGGCGCAGCGCCGAGCGGCATTCCGGGATGCCCCGAGTTTGCTTTCTGCACACCGTCTATTGCAAGAGCGCGGATTGTATTTATGCAAAGCGTATCAATATTATTTTTTGAATTTTCTTGTGCCATAATAAAAGTTATTAAACAAAATTTATTAAAATTTTATAAATTAAATTTTCAGACCAAACTCTTTTAATTTTGTAGTTGTGGATTCTAAATCAATATGATGAATTCCGTTTATGCCTAGCGATACTGCAATTTCAACAAACATCATTCTATCGTCAAGATAAACTACTTCATCTGGAGCGTATTGCGAAATATCAAGCGCCATACGAAAAATTCCTTCGTCGGGCTTTCTCATATTTACATAGCTTGAAGAAATAAAGCCGTCGATTATTTCTTTCAGCTTGAATTTTTTTATTCTGTAGTTATTCAGCTCTTTCGATTCGTTGCTAATTACAAGAGTTCTTAGATTATTTTCCGCTTTTATATTCCTCACAAGTTCAATCATTTCCGGGAAAGGAACCGATAGAGCAAACATGAAATCTTTGAATTCTTTCTCGGTAAAATTTCTTTTTTCGTAGAAGACAGTTCTTTTTAGATAGGTAGTTAAATCAATTTTACCAAGCTCGAATGTATCGTACGTCAGGTGATGTCGTTCGTTAACTTCTTCTTTATTGAGGTTAAATTTCTCAACGGCTTTCTCTCTGCCAACATGATCCCATCCGTTCGTGAGAAGTACTCCGCCAATATCGGTAAACAGCGCTTTTATTTTTTTCATAGATATTGTTTATAATTCAATTTATTCTATTAATAGGTTTGTTTCAGGGATAATATAAATATCTTTTATGCGAGCAATTTCTTATGGCAGGTGGACTTAGTTATATTTTTGGTTTGTTACTCTCTCAATTTCCCCATACGGATAAGCATAAACATCTGCCCTCTGTGATGAGCTTCGTGCTCAAGCAAGTGATATATAATCCATTTCTTCGTAAGCGGCTCGCCGTTCTTTTTTAATCTTACTACATCTTCAAGCTCATTATCATTCATCTTATCCATATAATCAAAAACAATTTTTCTTGTCTCGGCGATAGCATTAAGATATTCCTGAACTTCTATAGGAGATTTCGGCGGATTTGAATTTTCCGCGGGACAATCGAACCAGCAATTATCGTAAACTCTCTTCTTAACTTCATCAGGCATTTCCATTCCGGTGAGCTGGGAGTACCAATATGAATCTACCTCGCCCATGTGCATAATATTAGCGCCGATGGGGAACTCTCCCTCTACCGGCGCCTGA
>JBBRQV010000096.1:0-12267 GCA_038225955.1 Ignavibacteria bacterium
ATACCAATTCTCTGCTATTTTTCGGTTAATATTCATACTATTTTCATTCTATTTTCGTTCACTTTTCATTCACTTTTTCGGATGCTTTCCATTGTAATTCATTGTAATTTGCAATGGCTTTTTTTATTCTTGCAAAATTTAGGAACTAAGGAATAATAAAATAACACAAAATATGCTTCTCATATAATATGAGTGTTGTAAAACTTTCTTTAGTTAGTTATTCCATTATTCCAATTCATTATAAATCATATTAAAATGTAATAGGATTTAATCATTACTATAGAGTTTTATCCTCCCTTAGTTATTCCTATATTCCTTTTTTTCTAAGAAATAGTAAAATATAAATCACGATTGCTCCTCCTTTCTAAGTACTTTAATTTTTTATAATCTGCATAAGTTTTAATCCACTTTGTAAAAGTTTTTTGTTTCAAATTTGTGTTATCTGGATTAGAAATAACGAATTTTGAATATTCTTCTTTTTTGTTATACTCTTTTCCGCTTTCCATTTCCTCCATAAAGTTCACAAAATCGGAGCAAGTACTTTCTATCAATCTCTTTGTTTCAAGATTAATAAAAGAAGTTTTTATAAATCCTTTTTCTAAATAAAGTTGTAAGCACCCTAACATAAACATAAAAAAACTATTCCATTCCTCCCCATCCCATTCATTGAAAAACATTTTCCCAAAGTCGTTAATAGGTTTATGATTAATATTGTAATAGTCAGAAAATTCAACTTCAAATTTTCGGTCTATTGTACTGTAATCATTCTCTTTGATAACGTGATTAGTAGTTATGAGTATTTTCGGACTTTCCTCAAAAGGTATTATTACTGCATCCTTATTTTTCTTTTCAATTGTCATACTATCGGTAATCATAGCAAACATTTTATTGAATGGAAAGTCCTCACCTGCATCATTAATGAAATAAATCTGTGTATCTAAGTTTATTTTCTGGAAAGCAAAGTTTCCGCCAAATTTAAAGTTTCTGCCGTCTTCCTCAATGCAATTCTTAATTTTCGCTATTGCTTTCCCTATGATAGATTTTCCGCATCTTCCATAGCTCCCGTCTCCGATTTTTTCATCTAAGTAAATTATTGCTTTTGCATTTGAGCTATTCTTGAAAGAGTGTATTAAATATCCGATTGAACTTTTTAAGCTTTCAATTCTTCCAAAATTGTTTCTGCATATATTATTTATAAAACTTTCAAAATCTCCTTTCTTATTATTAGCCTCAAATTGATATTTAGTTATCTGCCTTTCCCAGATTAAACCCTCAAGATTAAAATATGAGTTAGTTTCTAATCCGTTCTTTGTTACTTTTACCCAGCAATTTTTGAAATAGATAAATGCTTCATCTTTAGTATCTCTTTTTATTTCGGGTTGTATAGTCTCTAAGGAGCTTAAAAAACTATCTGTAAAAAATATATTATGGCTTTTTAATAATTGCTCCCTTAATCCAAATACATTTATATTCTTGCATTTTTCCAGAACAAAATCCTTTATCAAAGTTGTTGAAACTTCACTAATAATGTTGTTCTTTATCCGTATGAAGATATAACTATTTCCGTAATACATTTTGTAAAAACCGTTATCCTGCAAAAAACTAATCAATCTCTCCCGTAATAATTGTACTTTATTATCCCTTAAATCCCAAAATTCACTAATAACATCTATTGTTTTAAAGCATCGATTTTGATAATGCCTTTCATAGTGTTTAGTTCTAAATTGGTTTTGATATGCTTTGTAAACACGATTGATAATACTTTCAAAGTCTCCATAGGAAACACTTTGAACACCGGAAACATTGCTAAATTCATCATACGCTTTCTTTAATATCTTACTTTTATCTGCTCCGTATTGGTTACAAATTCCTGCTAACTTAACTAAAAAATTTTGTTTGTTTCCGTCTCTAAATACTTCGTTCTTAACTTCAATCAAATATTTTTTTGCTCCCTCATATATTAATTCATCTTCATCTTTTATATCAGTTTTCAAACAATCTGCATTTTCATTAAAGTATAAGTCAGCATCAAAACTAATGTAACAAGAATGGCTAACATCCTTACAAACCTTATCTACTTCAATTTGAAAATTTAAACAAAATTCATCTGCATAGTACAAATAAATGTTTTCAAATTCATAAGGATTGTTAATTTCATTCTCTAATTTATAAAGGATTTTAAGCCCATTACCAGAGGGGGAGATAAAGGCACAATAAAGTGCCATATCCTCTTTCAATAGCTCTCATAAGCCCGAAATCGTTATATTTGCCTCTTTAAATTGCTTTTCATCAATATCAAATAACAAGTATTGAGTTCTTTCTAATTTATCCTTTTTCCTCTCATTATCTTTAAACAATGCAGGTACAAAATAAGGTAAACTATTCTTTAATTCTTTAAACTCATTACTATTTTTTCCAAGTTTTCTTAGTTCATCTATTTCATTTTTATATTTGCCTTTCTGAATATCGGTTAAGATTTCATTGATGTTTTTACGTTGTAAATCTTTTGCGTTTCTAATATTCGTTTGATAACTAATAAGCATACGCATCCCCCTCCTTTATAAAACAATCGAGTTTTTCTTTTGATATTTCAGTGTTATCAAATTCTATGAAACCTTTTGTAACTAATTTTATATTTTCATAGTCAAATATGATAGTTTTGTTATATCCTTTTTTAAATCTTCGCTTGCCTTTGTTTTTTTCCTCCGGAGAAGTTATTTCAATAAATCCATTTTGGATTAGATATGATGCTAAGCTATTATTTGCTTGTAAGTTTATCATTATTCTATATAGTGTGATTTTGCTTTATTTCAGTCCGTTGTTTAGAATAAGTTCATTTGATTATTACTATTGTTTGAATTATTATTTTTAATTTTATTCCGCTCCCATTCCATTGCTAACTCTAATCCAAAAAGCTCTAATGGAAGTATAATTTGTTTATCCAAATCATTCTTTTTGAATTGCAGGATTTTCCCGTTATCCAATACAAATTTTCTGGTAGTTATCAATTCGTTAAACCCATATTGGATTTTTATTAAGTCGAAAAGATGACCTCCCACGCTTATTAATTCGTGGTTAAATCCAATGCCGTTTAACTTATTGAATTTTTGATTTTCCGGTTTTCTGGAAGTATGGAAACATCTGTTTTTAATTTCCCCAAGAAACCTAAGTGATTTATAAGATTTATCTGGGAGCAATAATTGAACTTTCATATTTCCGTAGTTATCTGGGGAGCTAATTTTTATTTGAGATTTCATTTGCTACCTCCTGCGATTACTAAATGCTTTGTAATCCAAGACTGCAAATCACTTCTTTTAAAATAAATTAGCTTTGAAGTTTTGTAATAGGGGATTTCTTTACTGCGGATTTTCTTGTAAAGGTAACTTTCAGAAACCTGTAAAAATGTAGATGCTTTCTTTAGATTAAGAAATTCTACATTCGTTTCTAAATTTCTTTGTTGTGGAATTACTTCGGTTTGGTTGTTTTTTTCGGTTTTCATTGTTCCGTTTATTTTGTTTTATAAATCGGAACTACTACACGACCGTTAAATTCGTATGTCTCAAGTACACTAAAAAAATTTAGTAAAATAATTTTAAAGTGTATTGAAAGTAAGATTTGAAATTTATAGTTTACAATACCATCTCTAATGGAAAGAAACTATAGGGTTTTAAATCTTATGGTTTTTTGAATTTAACGGGTAATTACTATTCGCGTAGTAGTTCCCGTTTTTTTTTATGTCTTAAAATTAGAAAAATTTGAGTGTCTCTTTGAGTGTCTCATTGAAGTTAATTTATATTTGTAACTCTTAAATTATGCCTGTAATATTTAGTCATTGTGTAAAAATAGTTTTATTTATAGTATAATTCAATGTAGTTTAAAGAAGAAATGAGGTGAAATATATTCTGTATTAACAATAGTTTTGATACAGCAAGAACATCTAATTTATTTTCATTGTTAGTATTTTCAAATTTCTCGAAATTTATTTTTACCTTTCTTAAAATGTTTTGCTCCCAGAAATTTCCTCACATATCTAAATAATTATTATCAAAATTAATGTAACTCTTTTTGAATTGCAAACTTTTTTAGAAAATTTGACTATTGCTTTTTAAAATAGTTTTACACTGCTTAAATACATACGTTATCTTATTGTAATAATAGCCATTACTATTTTACAGGTTAAAATTCATTTTGTTTTATATAAATGCAATAGTTAATTTTATATAAATAAAAAAAGCCATAAAGAAATTAATCCTTATGGCTCTGCGGTGAAACTTTGTTTCGTGCCGTAGCTATTCTACGATTGAAAAATATATGTAAAGAACTATGTTATATCTTCTTTTATCTGGTATATTACACTACAAAAAAAATGAGATTATAAATTCTAAATATCTTGTTCACAGTTACATTTCAAAAATATCATTTGAGTAAGAGAAAATCAATATGAAAATAGCAAATAATATCATTTCTTAATTCAGATTGAAACCGAACTCATAGCATCCCTTAAATCCTCCGATACAATATGAATATAGTTCATTGTAGTATTTATATCCGAATGTCCTGCTAACTCTTTTACGTAGTTTATATTCACACCTGCTTTAATCAAATTTGTAATAAACGTATGCCTTAAACAGTGGAAGTGAAATTTATTAGATAAACCACTTTCAAGAACATAAGATTTAAACTTCATTGAGAGTTTTGTCCTATTGTATTTTATACCTGTGCATTGTGTAAATAAATAATCAAAATTAAGATTAACAATTTTACTTTTTTCATTCTGTAACTCTGAAATGATTTCCAAAAGATTGTTTGTTAATGGAATTTTCCTACTTTTTCCGCTTTTAGTATTAAACCCCTCTTTGTTTCTAATCATAATTACTCTTTCTTTGTAATCAATATCTCTCCATTCCAGATTAACTATTTCGGAAATTCTGCATCCGGTATATAAAGCAAATTTCACGATACGCATTACTCTCAAATCTTCAATTGAATTTATTAATAGTTTTATTTCCTGCTCCGAAAAACATAGCAACTCTTTTTCATCAATTCTAAATTGCTTAATGTCTTTACAAGGATTTTCATTTATGAACTTCCATTTAAGAGCAAGATTAAAGGATGCTTTCAATGTTCTTAAATCAATATTTGCAGTGGTTTTGTTTACTTGCTTTATACGTTCACTTTTAAATCTCTCTATATCGTTTGTAGTGATTAATAGAATGGGTTTGTTACCGATTAATGAATTAAAAGTTTTTAGTGAGTTTTTATAAATGCTTTGTGTTGAACTGCGGAAATTTTCGGAAACGTATTTCGTAACTTCTTTAATAAAGCTTTCCAAATACAGTACATCTTTGTTTATTACTTTCTGGGAATTTGTAGAATTGAAATTTCTTAGAAACTCATTAGCTTCTTTCTTGAGTTTTGTTTTACAAGTTACCTTTGAGAGCTTTCCGTTTGGTTGTTTGAAGTAAATATAATAATTACCTTTATAACCCTTTGATAAGAACATTTTGTTTTACCCTTTCGGAGCAAAAAATGTCAATAATTCAGATAGGCACTAACTAATACTATAACTAAAAAATGAAAAAGGTATGATTTTGAATTGTTTTAAGCACCCTCTACACGCTTTCCAAGCGTGCCTCTTCAGCCACTCGAGCAACTCTCCATTTTATTACAATTTATAAAATACCCAATATTAACACAGTTTTCAATCACTTTAAAACTGCATTTTTGTACTTAATAACTCACCGATGTCAGTTTTGAGTTTTCATAATAATGAAGCTCTTTCGAATCTTTACCTTTAGTATATCTTACTCTCGCAGAAAATGAATCAGGCATTGATTTATTAGTTTGCTTCAATGGAATATCTTTGGAAGCATATTCTTTAGCTTCATTTTTATCGGATAAAAAATATATCGTTATACTCTGCGCCTGTTCTTCATCTCTGCTTACTAGTGCATCTGCATATTTTTCTATTGTTTCAAGCGAGGTTGTTTCAGTAAAAATTGTATAAATAATTCTTTTATTTTTAACGGATTTGCTTATTATTTCATAATCAGTGGAAGGCAATTTTGAAGTAGTAACTTCTTCATTATTTGTCCTCGATTTTTCGCTTTTGACAACTTTCATAAAATATTTAACGACAAATATAACTATTACTGCCGTTATTAATATCGCACCGCCCGTTATTATTAGTTTTTTAATTAAATTTCTTCTTTTCTCTTCATCGTACGTTACGTAGTTTTTATCTAATGCATCAAGTCCGCCCTCTATCTCTCTTAATTTATTTGTGTACTTACTTTTTAGCGGCTCAGTGATTTCAATTTTAGTGCGCTTCTCTCCATCGAAGTCATAATTAACCTGAAGTAAATTTCTTAGAACTTCTGCAAAAAATTTTGTAAACGGAATATCTTTAGAATAAAAATCATCACTGCATTTAAAGCATGCTTCAACAAACTGCTTCTTATCTTTTATATAATCATCAAAGTCGCTCTTATCATCAAATTTATCTTTTCTATAATCGGAAAAATATTTTTCTAAAATATTGAACACTTCCTTCTTCGCATATATTTTATCATCATCAGCATTCTTATTTTCCTTCATATTCAATCCGTAGGTAACAAGCTGCAGCATTTCATCAAACCTTTCCTCTGATTCATTTGATAGTCTTCCGGCGGCAAGCCCTTTGCCAATCCAAGCGTTCGCATGGTTCGATTCTTTTTCAAGAACCATATTATAATACTCGTATGCTTCGTCGTAGTTATCACCTTTGTATGCATTATCGGCAATCTTAATCCATTCGGGAACGTCGTAGTCTGTTTCAACCCTTACTATATCACGGACTTTAATTACGGTGTGGCAATACTCGCATGTAACGAACTCGGCATCATCCGGAATTTGTAAATTGGCATTACAGGAAGGACACTTAACGGCTACTATCATTTTGAAGTGAAATTTTCTCATAATACGTAAAGCGAAAAGTGTTTTCAATCCTTTTAAAAGGTAAGTATTTCCCTATTAGTAGGGATAGGCAGGAAAAGCTGTGATTTGAAACTTATTTTTTATAACTTGTAGATGGAGTTTTCAATTAACAATTAGTAATTAATAATTAGCAGAATCCGACCAAAACCCGACCGTTTGAGTGTTATGAGTTACTGCGTTAGCAGTCCCGTCTTTAGCGGGATAAATTTTCAAAACCGACTTTATTAAATTTAACTGTGAAAGGAAAATGTGACAATAATGTGACAAATTAATTTGTTATTTGTAACTCGTAATTTGTAATTGAATATGAAATCCGACCAAAATCCGACCGTTTTCAATTAACAATTAGTAATTAACAATTAGCAGAATCCGACCAAAACCCGACCGTTTGAGTGTTATGAGTTACTGCGTTATCAGTCCCGTCTTTAGCGGGATGAATTGAGGTTCAGAAATCCGACCGTTTCCCGACTTATCTTTAATTCTCCCCTTGAGGGGAGTCCGACCTTTAGGTCGGGAGGGGTGTTAGGGAAAATCCGACTATTTTTCGACCACTAGAGAATAATGGCTTTTAAGTTTGAAAATGCAGTTTTTATATCTGAAATCTTACATCTGAAATCTGAAATCAAAAGGAATCCGTCAAAAATCCATCAGTAGAAAATTATTTTCAGAAAGGTATTGACATTCATGTTTAGAATTATCATTTTTGTTGTAGTTAAAGCTACGACATAATTTTAAAAATAAAAACTAAACCAAAATGAAAGCACTAATTCAAAATCCCTCAACTCTAATAGCCAAGGTATCGCTGCTATTGGCGCTACTGATTTGTTCAATCATACTTCTCTCAGGCTGCAACAACAATCCTATCACAACTACCACAACAGGGACGGGTACCGGTTCTGATGATAATATTTCCTTAAGCGTTCAGTCTTCAGATAACATGACCGATAATTCAGGAATTGAAATTACAGAAGCCAAAGGTCTTCTTACTGAAATAGAAGTCGAAACAAGCGGCATATCTAAGCAAGTAAAAGCAGGACCTATTGTAGTACAGCTGAACGTTGCCGGAATAAACCAGGTAATGACATCGGGAATTATTCCTATGGGAATATACAGCAAAGTGAAATTCCAGCTTCATAAACCTGAGGATGCAGAAACAATTCCTGACCCGGAGTTTAGAGAAGGCTCAAGCGGAAACCAAAGATATTCCTTTATTGTAAAGGGTAAGTACAACGGTGTTTCGTTCGTTTATAAAACTAAAAAATCAATCAACATTCTACTTGACTTAACTTCACCGTTAAATCTGACTGCAAAATCAAATCTAACTGTACTCTTCGATAAAATAAAATGGTTCCAGAATGGAAGCAGTACATTTGACCCAAGTGAAGGCTCACATGAAAACGAAATAGATGATAACATTAAGAACTCATTCAAGAAGGCATTTAAAGATGATGATAAAAATGGTGTTGAAGATCATTAATAATAGAAGTGTATAGGAGTAGTATTAATTACATAATAGAAAGCCCGGATTTTTTCCTTTCCCGGGCTTTTGCTATTTCAATTAATTTTGTTTGCCATTATGCGTTCAAGCTCAAAAATTTTCTGGCTGATTCTATCCTGACTGTCAGGGGTAAGTTTAAGAAGAATATTATACGCTTCAAATGCCTCTCTGAAATTTCCCTGCTTAGCGTATAAATCAGCAAGGGTCTCAGTAATTATTTTAAGCTTGTAATATTTTAACTGTCCTTGGTTTACAGTTTTAAGCTCATCAGTTTTATTAAGAAGCTTTGTTGTGATTTGTAATGAATCGTAATCGTTTAAGAATCTTCCAAAGCTGTCTTTATCAATGAAATCATCTGACTTCACAAGCTCAGGTTCGTTAATTACTTCTTCCAATGAAAAGTTCTCTTTAATGAATTCCTTTACATCAAAAGTATTTTCAAATAGTTTGAAATCAATTTTGTTCTTAACTTCAAGAGGATAGTATATTTTTTCCTGTCCCGATAATTTTCTAAGCTCAGTGAAAATTCTTTCATAGGTAGAATGAATTTCCATTCCTTTTATCTTGGGAGTTATTTCATCAAATAAATTTTCAGCCTCTGTGAGATACTCCATTTTAAGAAGAGCCTTAAGAAGAACAAGCTTGGCAGTGAGATAATCAGGATAAATTTTTAATCCTGTTTTGCAAAGCTCAATGCACTCTTCATATTCTTCATTGAGATAAAAAAGATTGGCAAGACGCACAAACAACGGAGATAGAAAATTGCCGTCAAGTTTCTTTTTTAATTCATAAACATATTTATTTATTCCTGTATCCAATGTTTCCAAAAGTTATGATGTTTTCAATTTTAATCTTTTTTTAGCGAGGCGATTTCCTCTTGTTACCTGTTGAATTGTCAAACCTGAAGTAACTGCAAATCCCATGAAGAACATCATTTGAAAAGGAATAGCTGCTATCTGCGCAGTGCCTATTGCAACGCATACTCCAACAAAACAATATGCAGCCATAAATGCTTCAACGTATGTAGTCCAAGGAAGTTTTTTTTGAACGTACTGCTTATCTTCCCATGAATCTTCTTTCGATACGATTTTATATTTCGGAGTTCTGACAAACTCGCTTTTAATATTGAACAGTCCTTCGAACACGGCTTTAGTATTGTTCACGCCAAGTCCCATGCTTCCTGCCATGAAAACAGGGAAAAATATAATTCGTTCCTGCCAGTCATTATAAACATCTTTCTGGGAGTACATGTAAAATAAAAATGAGCTTACGAACGCAAAAATAAAAACAGACATAAATTTGAAAGTTGTTTCATATTCTCCCGTAAGTTTTATGAGAAGCACCGGTAAATTAAGCAGCGCTGCAACCATAATAAACGGATAAGCAAGATTGCTCCATAGATGAATGAATGCCTGCAGTTTTATTCGCATAGGCTGGTCTGACCTAAGTACCTTGGGATAAATTTTCTTAGCAGTTTCAATTGCGCCTTTAGTCCATCTGAACTGTTGCGATTTAAGAGCAGAAATATCTGCGGGCAATTCAGCAGGGGATGTGAAGTTTACAAGATACTTGAACTTCCATCCTTTCATTTGTGCGCGATATGATAAATCCAAATCTTCAGTGAGAGTATCGGCTTCCCAGTTGCCTGCATCGAGTATACATTCTTTTCTCCAGATGCCACCTGTTCCGTTGAAGTTAATAAAAAATCCGGCTCTATTTCTTACTGCTTGCTCAATTACAAAATGTCCGTCAAGAGCAATAGCCTGAGTTTTTGTAATCATGGAATAGTCTCTGTTAAGATGCTCCCATCGTGTTTGCACAAGCCCTAACTTTTCCATCTTATAAAAATATGGAATAGTTCTCTTTAAAAATTTCCTGCGCGGAATAAAGTCAGCATCAAATATTGCAACAAACTCTCCGCTGCAAACAGCAAGGCCTTCTTTTAATGCGCCGGCTTTGTATCCTTCACGATTGACTCTGTGAATATATTTAATATCGTAACCTTCTGCGAGTTTATCTTCTACTATTTTTTTAGTTTGCACAATACTATCATCAGTTGAATCATCAAGCACCTGTATTTCAAGTTTATCTTTGTCGTACTCCATTCTGCAAACGGCATCTATCAAACGCTTGGTAACATATCTTTCATTGTAAAGAGGTATTTGAATTGTAACAAGTGGATATTTATCTAAATGTAAATCCTCTTCTTTTAAATCTTCAGTTCTTTTATGGTATGTTTTGAAGTAATGGTAAATCATTATAAAGCCATGCGAGCCGAATATGAATAAAATCGATAGCGATACTATATAGATTGTTAAAATCGTAGATTCTAAACTCATTAGAATAATTTACCAGTTAGAAGTTAATTCAATTAAAATATCATTGGAGATTTTGTCAATTGCGCTTAGCAGTCCTGCATCTCTCTCTGAAAATCCCGAGTTAGATGAGTTATATTCACCAAAATTACTTACTGATTTTGTCCAGATTACCTTATCTTTTTTTAAATCTTTAAAAGTTACATCTATGGTAACAGTAATTTTTCTTTTTGTAACTGTTTCATTGCTGCTGATAACTAAAGGCTCATCTTTTACTCCGCTGATTACACAGCGAACGGAGCCGTCTGCAATTTTCTGGTCAGCTATTACAAAAGTATTGTCACGTGTAATTACATCTTTAAGCTTTATAGTAAAATTATCTATAATGTTTGCTTCAGAGAATCCGCTGGTATTTTCAAAAGCAGGAACATACACAGTGTGAATTCCTTCGGGTGGATTTTTTGGTCTGAAACCGTATGCTCCGCAGCCATAAAAACTCCATAGGTAAATGGTGACTATTAATAATGCAATATATCGTAAATAAATTTTAATTGTAAACCTTTTCTAATTTATATTTTTTAATTTTGTTGTAAATATTTCTCTGGCTTTGATTTAAAATGGATGATACCTTCACAATGTTCCATGAGTTATTTTTTAGAAGATATTCTAAAACTTCTTTCTCAACTTCATCCAATGTCATTTCCATTGCTTTCTCTTTAGGAATAACAAAATCATCTTCATTTAAATCTTTTTTTATTTCTTGTATTTCTCTTTTTCTTATTTCATTTTTAATGTCAATCAAATCAGATTTAATTTCCAGAAGAGCGCGAAATAAAAATTCATTTTCGTTTCTCTTCGGCGGAGCATTTAATACCATAGGAAGATTTTCACTGCCGTTTATATTGTACGCTCTCAATTGTTTGCGTACTTCATCGAGTGTAATTTCTTTATTTGGGTAGAGAACAAGTATGCTCTCGCTGAAATTTCTTAATTCTCTAGCATTTCCCTGCCATGGAAAATTATAAATATAATCTAAAGCTTCATCGGTAAATCCATTGAACGAAATATTACTTTTATCAGCGTAAGCCTTTGTGAAGAAGTCCAGTAAAATTTTTATATCAGATTTTCTTTCTCTTAGCGGTGGAATAAAAATATTAATAGACCTTAACCTGTAGAATAAATCTTCTCTGAAATTTTTTGAAGCAACTTCCTGAGCTAAATCACGATTAGTCGCAGCAATAACACGCACATCAACAAAGATTGATTTACTTCCTCCAACAGGAAGAAATTCACCTGTTTCAAGAACGCGCAAAAGTTTTACCTGAGTATTTAAGGGCATCTCGCCTATTTCATCGAGAAAAATCGTGCCCTTATCGGCAGTTTCAAAGTATCCCTTTCGGTCTTCAATTGCCCCGGTGAACGAACCTTTTTTATGCCCGAATAATTCGCTCTCAATTATTCCTTCAGGTATAGCCCCAC
>JBBRQV010000097.1:0-12214 GCA_038225955.1 Ignavibacteria bacterium
GCATAACGCTCTTCTTTCTTTTCAGCAATCTCACAAAAAAATCTTTTTATCCGGAGACGGGAAATTTCAAAGTAAAAGGAATTTCTAAAAACGTCAGCGTTTATAAAGATGATTTTGGTGTCTCGCATGTAAGTGCCGAGAACGAAGCCGATATGTATTTTACAATGGGATATATGCACGCGCAGGACAGGCTTTGGCAGATGGATATTTCCCGCAGAGTTGCAGAGGGGCGCCTCTCTGAAGTTTTCGGCAAAGATGTTTTAGAGTACGATAAACTTTTCAGAACAATCGGCATCAATAGAATTGTAAAACAGCTTTATACACAAATCTCCCCGAAGTCAAAAGAAATTCTACAGCAGTATGCAAACGGTGTGAATTCTTTTATCAGTTCACACTCGCAAAAACTTCCGCTTGAGTTCGATATATTAAATTACAAACCTTACGAATGGAAACCCGAGCACTCATTAATGATTGTAAGATTAATGGGATGGGAGCTGAACATTTCATGGTACACAGATTTTTTATTCGGAGAGATTGTAAAGAAGTTTGGATATGAGAAAGCAAAAGAGTTTTTCCCGAATTACCCTGAGGATAAACCTTTTATTGTTTCTGATAGCAGGGAAAAAGTACTTGAAAAAAATGATACACTGAAAAAGACTACACCAAAAATTGTTCCAACGGATAAAAATAAACCAAAGAAAAAAACTGCAGATTTAATTGAAGACGGTTATAAAAATCTTGTTGATTTGGGAAGTGATTTTTACAGCACAACAGTTGCAGCAAAAAACTTTCTTGGAATAGACGGTACGCACATAGGGAGTAATTCATGGGTTGTAGGCGGTAAAAAGACTGAGAGCAAGAAACCAATTCTTGCTAATGACCCGCATCTTTCACTCTCCACTCCTGCAAAGTGGTACGAAATTCATTTGTATAATAAATCGAACAATTCAAACGTAAGCGGCTTCTCCTTGCCGGGCTGCCCTCTGATTGTCATAGGGCATAACGATGTAATCAGTTGGGGGATTACAAATCTTATGAATGATGATTCAGATTTTTATATTTTAAATCTGGATTCTGCCGATAATAAAAAATACGTTTATAATAACGCTTCACTGCAGATTGATTCGATAAATGAAAGCATAAAGATAAAGGATATTAACGATGAGTATGAGCTACCGGTATTTCAGACTAAGTTAGGTCCCGTGATTTCCAATCTAAGCTCGGCAGGATTTTCTTCAAAGCTTCAGTTTAAAAGCTCGCCGCATCAGATTGTTACATTCAAGTGGACGGGATTTGAAATGTCGGATGAAATACAAAGCTTTTATGATTTGAACACCGCAAAAAATTTCGACCAGTTTAAAAATTCATTCAGAACTTATAATTTGCCTGCATTAAACTTTACCTATGCCGATACAAATGGAAACATAGGCTATCAGGCAGCGGGAAAAGTTCCGATAAGAAAAAATCTTACCGATGAAAATATGGCGCTCTATCCTTCTAATGGAGAAATAGAGTGGAACGGATTCATCCCATATAACGAGCTTCCAAATTCGTATAATCCAAAGGAAGATTATATCATAACAGCGAATAACAAACCTGAAAAAAATTACAAATACTACATTTCAAATTTATACGAGCCGTATTACAGGGCACAAAGAATTGAAGACTTACTGAACCAAAGAAATAATTTTACGGCAGAAGAAATAAAATTGATTCAGCGTGATGTTTACTCGCTGCAGGCAAAAGAGTATTGTAAATATCTTTTCGAGGCTTATGCAAGTGTGAAGACAGTTGATAAACAGGAATTATATTTTCTTGATCAGCTTAAAAAATGGGATTACGAGTTAAAATATGTGTCGCCCCTTGCTTCTATTTACTCGCAATTTGAAATTGAGCTGTATAGAAATATTTATAAAGAAAAATTAGGAGATAATCTTTTCAGAGATTATTTATTTGTAAAAAACATTCCTGTAAGAAATACAAGTAAGCTGCTTGCGGAAAATAAATCGTGGCTGTTTGAGAGTTTTACAAGAGATTTTCTTCTAAGAAAAAGTTTTGTTGATGCAATAAATGCATTGAAGAAAAAATTTGGGACTGATGATATCAGCAAGTGGGCGTGGGGAAATATTCACGAAGTATTACTGAAACATCCTTTGGGAAGCGTGCCTGCATTAAGCAACGTTTTAAATATTGGTCCATTTGAAATCGGCGGCAACGGAACTACTATTGCCTGCGCAGAGTATAGTTTTTCCGACGCATTGCAGAAAGGAACCTTCGACGTTTTCCTTGGCTCTTCGATGAGAATGATAGTTGATTTGGGAAATCAGAAAAAATATTTTACAATTATTCCAACCGGGCAATCTGGGCAGCCTCTTCATCCAAACTTCAGTGACCAGGCAAGAAGATGGCTTAACGGCGATTATAAAACAGTGATAACTGACTTTAGTCAAATGAAAGCAGCCGGATATAAAGAGATTACCCTAATTCCCGAATAACACCTTAATAATGAAAGAAGAAAAAAAAGAACGAGAGCTTACAAATGCATCAGATAAATTTGAAAAATACCGCCCGAAAAAATTTCTCGGGCAGAATTTTTTAGTTGATGAAAATATTGCAAAAAAGATTGTAAGCTCGATGGAAATAAAGCCCGATGATTATGTAATTGAAATTGGACCCGGACAATCTTCGCTCACAAAATATCTTGTTACGCTTACAGAAAACTTTATTGCTGTCGAAATAGATAAGCACATTGTTGCAAGGCTAAGAGCGGAAGGGAAGGTAGATGTAATTCATAAAGATTTTTTAGATTTGGATTTTGATACTGACCTTTCGAAGTTTACTGATAAAAGCAAGAAACTAAAAATTATAGGTAACATCCCTTACAATATCACTTCACAGATTTTATTTATGCTGTTTGATAATGCAGCAAAGGTCGACTCGGCTTTATTAATGATGCAAAAAGAAGTTGCGAAGAGATTAGCTGCCGTACCGAACACAAAAGACTATGGAATACTTGCAATACAAACGCAAGTTTTTACTTCGCCTAAACTATTATTCAATGTTCCGCCCACAGCATTTTTTCCGAAACCAAAAATTGATTCGACCGTTGTTAAGTTTAATTTTCATAACGAGAAACATAAAATTGAAAATTATCCTTTGTTCAAAAGCCTTGTGAAAGCAAGTTTTGGACAGAGAAGAAAAACAATGCGAAACTCTTTAAAGAAATTTTTTGAAGACAATAAATTAAGCTTTGATAATTTTGATTTTGATTTCAGCAGAAGAGCTGAGAGTGTTTCGATAGATGAATATATTATGTTAAATGATTCTATAAACAAATAGCTACAATAAATATTCCTGCCTTTCCTACCTTTCTTTTTCAATTTCTATCTTAAATTTATTGAGGTAATTTATTGTTCATATTTTTTAGATGAATATTTTCCACATAAAAGACCGATTATATAATTCCGAAAAGTTCAAATCACTTTTACAATTAAAGGAAACAGGCAAAGCCAACATTACAGGTGTAAATGGCTCGTTAATTTCGTTTATAACTGCATATTTATTTGAAAATAAAAATAAAAAAATATTTTTAATTTCTTACGATAACGAGAGGATAAATAAGATAAAAGAAGATTTGGATGTTTTTCTCGAGAGTGAATCAATTTCCATTTTTTCTACACGAACCAGTACGAACGATGAAGCATTCTCTCGAACTCTCTCCGATATTACCGATAACAAAGAGTATATTGTATTAGCACATCATAGTGAACTAACATCTAAAATAATTGCCAAAGATACTTTTCAGGATTCTTTAATTGAATTAAAGAAGAACGAAGACTACAGTTTTGAAGAATTAATTTCCAAGCTGAATAAGTATCAGTACAACCAAAACGATTTTGTGCAGGAAGTCGGCGAGTATTCTGTCCGCGGCGGTATAATTGATATTTTCCCCGAGAATTATGAGACACCAATCCGCATAGAGTTTTTTGGTGATACGATTGAATCGATAAGAGAGTTTGATATTTCAAATCAACGCTCAATAAAAGAAATTGAAAATATAAAGCTCGGCATAAATCTTACATCCATTGAAGATGAAAATTTATATCAACCTGATAAACCACAATACAAAGAAGAAAAAATTCTCGATTACCTTCCCGAAGATGCATTAATAATTTTTGATGAAGAGAGTGTTATAAGCCAGGAATTAAAAGATGAATCCATTCTTACAAAGTTAGATAATTTTAACCGCGTGTCAATCTCCGCCTTAGGTTCGGGCAGCCTGAAAAATTCTATAGATTTCGAATCTAAGCCACAGCCGGAAGTTTATTCTAACATACGATTACTTCATGCCAATCTTGCTCAATATAAATTGGAAGGTTACGAGACAGACATACTTTGCTCGGATGAATACCAATGTAAGAGAATAAAATCTTTAATAGAAGATTTTGACGATGAGAATGTAACATCAAAAGACGGAAGCATTCATAAGAGGATTAATGAAGACAAGGAAGACGATGAATACTTAGAAAAAAATATTCCCATAACAAAACTCAAAGATAAATTTGAAGTAATTCCTGAATCGTTCCAGCTTGGATTTATTTTTCCTGATGCGAAAATTTTGGTTTATACTGAGCATCAGATATTTGGGCGTTACTTTAAAGTAATAAAAAAGAAGAAGGCGAAGTTTAAAGGACTTACGTTTGAAGAGCTGAAAGAAATTAAACTGGGTGATTATATTGTTCACAGAGATTTTGGTGTTGGTATTTATTCCGGACTTAAAAAAATAAATGTCGGCAGCAATACTCAGGAAGTTGTGCAGCTCTCATACAAAGGCGGTGATGTATTATTTGTAAATCTGAATTACATTCACTTAATAAAAAAATATTCGGGCTCGGGAGAAACCGCTCCGGATATTACGCGTCTTGGTGGCGGCGAGTGGGATAAGATAAAACAAAAAACCAAGAAGCGTGTAAAAGATATTGCGCGCGACTTAATTTTGCTTTATGCAAAACGAAAATCAGAAAAAGGCTTTGCCTTCTCCCCCGATTCTCACTGGCAGAAAGAGCTTGAAGCAAGTTTTATGTACGAAGATACGCCTGACCAGTACAGAGCTACGGAAGAAGTGAAAGCCGATATGGAAATCGAAAATCCCATGGATAGACTTGTATGCGGTGATGTTGGTTTTGGTAAAACTGAAGTAGCTGTTCGCGCGGCGTTCAAAGCCGTTATGGATGGAAAGCAGGTTGCAGTTCTTGTACCAACAACAATTCTTGCAGCGCAGCATTATAATACTTTCAGAGACAGGCTTCATCCGTTCGCAGTTGATGTGGATTTTATTTCAAGATTAAAATCTAAGAAAGAACAGAAAGAAACATTGGAGAAACTGGCAGATGGGAAAATAAATATTCTCATCGGTACGCACAGAATTATTTCTAAGGATGTAATATTCAAAGATATTGGATTAATGATAATTGATGAGGAGCAGAGGTTCGGTGTTGCCGCAAAAGAAAAAATAAAAGCGCTTAAACCAAATATAGATACACTTACACTTACCGCTACTCCTATACCACGTACACTAAATTTCTCTTTGCTGGGCGCAAGAGATTTGTCAATAATAAATACTCCTCCGAAAAACAGAAAACCGATTGCCACGGAAATTATGAAGCTTGACTGGAACAAACTTGGCGATGTTATCAAACACGAATTTAACAGAGGCGGGCAGGTTTATTTTGTAAATGAAAAAATTTCAAACTTAAATCTTTTAGCGGATACGATTAAAACTTATGTCCCTTCGGCAAAAATCGGAATTGCTCATGGACAAATGCCACCTGCCGAACTTGAAGATGTTGTTATAAATTTCATTGAAAAGAAATTAAACATTCTTCTGTGCACAAAAATTATTGAGTCGGGTTTAGATATCTCTAATGTAAATACTATTGTTATAAATAATGCCAACATGTATGGACTTGCTGAGTTGTATCAATTAAGAGGCAGAGTTGGAAGAAGTGACCAGCAGGCATTTGCATATTTCGTCTCACCGAAAAACGGAAAGCTTACGAGAAATGCGTTGAGAAGATTGCAGGCAATTGAAGAGCTTACTGATTTAGGTTCGGGCTTTAATCTCGCTATGCGCGATATGGAAATTCGCGGTGTTGGAAATTTACTGGGTAAAGAGCAGAGCGGATTTATAAATCAGGTTGGGTTTGATTTATTCATTACAATTATCGATGAAGCTGTTGGAGAACTGAAAGAAACTGAATTCAGAGAGTTATTCAAAGAAGAAAGGGAGAAGAAAGAAAAGACCGGTGAAATTAAGAAAGATACTTTATTCGAAAAATTAAAAATCGCGACTAAAGTTGAAAGCACTGTAATTGAAAACGACATTAATGCTTTGATACCGAAAGACTATGTAAAGAATGATACTGAGCGTCTGAATATTTACAGAAGATTATTTGATACGCAAACTTATGAAGACCTTGAACTTATGAGAAGGGAATTGCGGGATAGGTTCGGCGATTATCTTGAAGATGTAGAAAATCTATTAAAAATTGTTGCGTTGAAAATAAAAGCAACAGAGCTTGGATTGCAAAAAATTACTGTTCGAGGAAAAGGCGCATCGTTATTTTTCCCGCCAAACAAAGAGCATCCTATTTTCCAATTAGAGTTTTTTAATAATATTATTTCTTTTATCTCATCAGATAAAACAAGAAAATTTAATATAAGCTCAAACAAAGAGCAGTTAGAAATCGAGGTAAGATTTGATTCTTTAGAAGATGAAAAAAGATTAACGGAATTGGAAAAAATTCTGAATATTTAAGCTGCAACTCCCCCTCTAACTTACAAGAAAATTCATCATAATACCCTTTTTTGAGGTTTAGTTTATTGAATAATTCCTTATTTTCATATGTAATCAAAAAACTAAACCTCGAAAATGAAAAGTGCCCTACTTCTCATTCTTGCATCTATATTTATATATAGTGTAGGATTTTCCCAACAAAGGATGAATGCAAAACCAGAAGGTTTTGATCCATCTAAAATCAAAGTTGAACCGGAAAGATACGTTCCCGTAAATACCGAAAAAAGAACCTTTACAACCGTGAACGGTACCTACATGGTCGACCCAAACATCAGAATTTTATCAACAACAGGAAATCAAACAGAGCTCTCTGCATCTATTTGGACACAAAACTCAAACTACGTTTTTGTAGGAGCAAACAGTGATCCGGGACAAGGATATTATTACACAACAAACGGCGGAACTACCTGGGGAGGTGGAGATTTACTACCGAACTCTATTGCAGCTTCGTCTGACCCTGCATGTGTATTTAACAGAGCGGGAACAATGCTCTTTAATTACTTTGATAACATTATTGTAACTGACCGCTCATCAAATGGCGGCGCAACATGGCAGGGAAGAATAACAGTACCTTCATCAGGCTCATTCGATAAGAATCACATGGCAGTTGATGATAATCCTACAAGTCCTTACTATGGAAGAATCTATGTTGTCTGGACTCAGTTTGTTACACCAAATCCTATAGTACTTTCTTACTCGACAAATAACGGCGCAACTTATTCCGCACAGCAGCAAATTGGTGCTCCTATTTCAGGTCACTATGAACAGGGATGTAATATTCAGGTTGCACCTGACGGAACAGTATATTGTATCTGGGCATGTCCGAATACAGGACTGGCAAACGTTGAAGATTTAATCGGCTTTACAAAATCTACAAACGGCGGTGTAACATGGTCAGCACCTACAACTCCTTTAACAATAAAAGGAATAAGAGGAAATTTACTTTCTACCAATATCAGAGTTAACTCATTCCCTTCTATGGCAGTCGATAGAAGCGGCGGATCGAGAAACGGATACATTTATGTAACATGGACACAAAGGGGGCTTGCACCTGCAGGCTCAGACGCAGATATATGTTTTGCATATTCATCTAACGGCGGAACTTCATGGAGCTCACAGGTTAGAGTTAACAACGATGCTTTGAATAATGGCAAGAATCAATTTCTGCCATGGATGACTGTTGACCAGACAAACGGAAGAATTGCAATCGTATTTTACGATACAAGAGATAATGCAACTGCAGACTCATGTAATACTTACTTAGCTGTTTCAAATAACGGCGGCGGCTCATGGGATAATATGAGAGTTAGTGACAGGTCACAAAGACCTTCTCCGCTCTCGGGATATGCAACAGGTTACTATGGAGATTACATTGCAGTTGTAGCTCACAATAATATTATATGGCCATTCTGGATGGATAACAGAAGCGGACCCGCACAGATTTATACAGTAAAAGTTCAGTCAGCTGTTTATCCGTTAAGTGCATTCAATTTGCAAAACCCGGCAGCGGGCTCACGAATTGTTACTGTACCCGGCAGCAGCACACCTGTTACTTTAACATGGGATACTTCTGCTTCGGGAGCTTCGTACAAATGGGTATTCGGTAATCCCACTGTTACTACAAGAAGATTAACTATGCCTGCAAATACAAACAGCATTTCAACAACACTTGGAGCGTTAGATGCAATGCTTGCTTCGGCAGGTTTTACAAATAATGGCAGCGCAACAGATTCAGCAGTCGGTCAGTACACTGTATGGGCATTTAAGTCACCAAGCGCATCCGGAGTTGATTCTTTATCTGCGGCGAACGGACCACGAGCACTGACATTCAGAAGACAGGCGATTTCATTAACAGCATTTAATCTTGTTTCACCAACTTCACCCACTACAATTATTACATCTGCGAACGGTTCCAACAATATTGTATTTAACTGGACAAGATCAGGACTTGGTTCAACTTACAGATGGCTGTTTAAAACGGGAACATTTGCAGAGCCTTCAACATTAAGAATGATATCGGATAATTCCGGATTGGATTCTTTAATGACGATGACTTCAGCACAGCTTGATGTGGTTATTGCAGGGCTTGGTGTTGCAGCGGGTGATTCTATCACAGGTCAATGGAGAGTGAGAGCTTACAGTTCTTCGGACTCGTTGCTTTCAACTGCTCCTGCAAGAGATGTTACTTTTAGACGTTCACCATTATCAGGATTGAATCAGGATTTTGCATCTGCAACTTTCCCGCCTGACCAATGGACTTTACAATATACCGGAACTCAATATTGGACAAGACAAACAGTTAGCGGATACGGCACGGGTACAGGCTCTGCACGATACAACATGTGGTCAGCAAGCACAGGTACAACGCAATCAATTACAAGTAATGTATTTCCATCTGCGCCGAATAATTATTTAAGATTCAATTATGCTCATGCATCGTACCTTACAGGCGGAGTATTAGCTCCGGATTCTATCGGCGTCTTTACTTCAACAAATGGCGGAACAACATGGACGTCTTTAATTACACTTAAGGCAAGCACCACTCCGCAGATCGGCGTTAACTCTACAACAAATCTTTCTACTGCGGCATCGCAATCAGAATTTACTCCGACTGCTGCTCAGTGGGGGACGAAGATATTCTTAATGCCTAACGGAACGAACCAGGTAAGGTTTACAGGGTACAGCGTTTTCGGTAATGATGCATTCATAGATGATATTACCGCGGGCGGACCGGTAGGAATCGGAACACCTTTAACCGTTGCCCCTGAAAAATTTGAGCTGATGCAAAATTATCCTAATCCGTTTAATCCTATTACTAAGATTAACTTTACTATTCCAAAAAATGGATTTGTATCTTTGAAAATCTATGACGTTCTTGGAAAAGAAGTTGCAAACTTAGTGAATAACGACTTAACTGCAGGTATTTATGCTTATGATTTCAATGCTTCAGCTTTGGCAAGCGGAATGTATTTCTATAGATTGGAATCCAACGGATTTACAGATACAAAACGTATGATGCTTATAAAATAAATTATTTTTAAATAGATACCATAAAAAATCCGGGGGAGAAATCCTTCGGATTTTTTTTTGATTTTAAAAAGAAACAAAGCAACTATTTATTGACTAATTGTTAGTTTTCAGCTTAACTATTTTTAACAACTTTCGTATATCTATATGATACTGTTATGAAAGAAATAAAAGAAGTTGTTATAGTTGGCGCAGGGTTCGGAGGTTTGCAGGCAGTAAAAAAACTTGCAAAGCATAAGGAACTAAAAATTACGCTCATTGACCGCGCTAATCACCATCTTTTCCAACCACTGCTTTACCAGGTAGCTACTGCCGTTTTATCTCCCGCAGATATTGCAATTCCTTCACGCTCACTCACTGAAGGTTACGAGAATGTTACCGTTATCATGTCTAATGTAACAGGCATCGATAAAGACAAACGCATAATTTTTTTCAACGACCGTGCACTTAAATACGATTATCTCATTCTTGCAATGGGAGCGAAGACAAGTTACTTCGGGCATCACGACTGGGAAAAATATACCGTCGGATTAAAAAATCTTACCGATGCATTAAGAATAAGAAAAAAAATTCTCTTCTCGTTTGAAGACGCAGAAAACTATCCGGAGAATGCCGAAAAGCTTTTGAAATATATTGTAATCGGCGGCGGACCTACGGGAGTTGAGCTATCCGGCTCAATCGCAGAGCTATCGCATAACATCATCAGAAAAGATTTCAGAAAAATTGACACCTCAAAAGCTGAAGTAATATTAATCGAAGGCGGACCCAGATTGCTGCCATCATTTCATCCTGAGCTATCCGAATATGCCAGGCAAAGTCTTATAAAACGCGGGGTGAAAGTTTTTTTAAATACCAGAGTAAATAATATAGAGGAAGGAAAAGTTTTTGTTGAAGGAAAAGAGTTTGATGCAGATACAATTATCTGGGCGGCGGGAGTAGAAGCCGTGCCTTTCGCAAAAACTTTGGGCTTACCAACTGATAGAGGAGGAAGAGTTATAGTAAATAATTTCTGTTCATCTGATGAGTACCCCGAAATTTTTGTTATCGGTGATATGGCGGCGTTCACTGACAAAGAAGGAAAATTACTGCCGGGAGTTTCACCTGTTGCAATGCAGCAGGGAAGATATACGGCAAGAATGATAATGAACGATATTGTTAAAAAAGAAAGAACTCCGTTCAAATATATTGATAAAGGCTCAATGGCAACTATCGGCAGAAAAGATGCTATAGCTGAGGTAGGCAAGCTGCGCTATAAGGGATTTTTCGGATGGCTCTCGTGGCTGGGGCTTCACATATTTTACCTTGTGGGATTTAAAAATAAACTTTCAATTCTTGTTACATGGATGTGGAGCTATCTCACCTTTGGCGCCGGCGCGCGAGTGATACAATCTCCGATTGATGCAAAGGATAATGAGGTGCATTAGATATAAAAAAAATCCCGCTGCTCTTACAAGCAAACGGGATTCTTTTTTCTAGGGTATTACAAAAACCGTTTTGATTATTTTACAAGCAGCATTTTATTTGTAATGGTATTCCCTGCCGTTTTAAGCGAATAATAATAAACTCCGGATGATAAACTTGCTGCATTAAACCTCACCGAGTAAGAGCCGGCACTCATCTTTTCATTTACAAGGTTTGCAACTTCTCTTCCCTGCATATCATAAACTTTCAGCGATACATAATCGGATTTTGCAATATCGAATTTAATATTTGTTTCAGGGTTAAACGGATTCGGATAATTCTGATATAAATTAAAACCTACGGGCTGGCCTATATTATTTATTCCCGTTGCAATGTATTGTGTAACCGGTTCGCTGATAACAACATGTCCGCCGCTTGGAGGAGTATTGCCTGCAGTCACAACACCGTAATATGTGCTTCCTATTATATAAGGATACTCGGGAACTCCAAGCGAATCAATCGTTAAATAGTAAGCGTAAGTTCCTGCAGGGTATTCAGGTGTTACAGCAAATCTTCCGTTGTGCGCATCAAGGTCGCCGCCTGCAACATACAATTCGTAATCTTCATAGAAGCATCCCAATGGATATGTAGAATTTATTGCCGGTCCGTATTGCGAGGCATTCAAAACTGTACCATCAGGCAGAGTTGTTCTTGCTGTAATATTTCTTTTTCTATAGCCTGTTTTCATTCTGCGGATGCCGCCTGTACCGCTTACACTTGAGTATGCATACGAGCCATACACAGGATAACCGTCAAACATATAGCCAACTATAGGCGAGTGCTGGCTTGAGTTTGCTGTATACGCTCTCGACATATTAATATGATAATGATATGAACCGCCCGGTGCAGGATGGCCGCCTGATGTATCAA